>CAZLOP010000001.1:0-9025 GCA_964561205.1 uncultured Clostridium sp.
ATGACAGGGCGAGAAAACATATATACAAATGCCTCTATATTTGGATTAAAGAAAAAAGAAATAGACAGCAGACTTGAAAAAATAATTGAATTTTCAGAACTTGGAGAATTTATAGATAATCCTGTAAGAACATATTCATCAGGAATGTATATGAGACTAGCATTTTCTGTTGCAATAAATGTTGATGCAGACATTTTACTTATTGATGAAATATTGGCAGTAGGAGATGCATCATTTCAAGCTAAATGTTTTAATAAGATGCAGGAAATAAAAAGAGAAGGAAAAACAATAGTAATTGTATCACATGACACAGGTTCTATTGAGCGTTTATGTAATAGAGCAATATGGATTGATAAAGGTCATGTAAAGGAGGATGGTAATCCTCATGATGTAATAGCATTATATCTTGATAAAATTATGAATAAGAATAATGATAATAGTAAAAAAAATGATGAAATGTCAGTGCCTAAAGAAAAACAGAATAATAAGGATGAAAATAGAACAGGAAATAATTACGTTGAGATTAAAAGAGTAAGTATGATGACTAAGGAGAAAGAAATATATAATTTTAAATCTGAAGATATTGTGAGAATTAAACTTGAATATACAAGGAATAACAGCGAAATATCTGAATGTGAAGTGGGTATTGGAATATTCAGAAATGATGGATTGAACTGTTATGGAACAAATACTTATATTGATAATTTAGATAAGATTCAATTAAAAGATAATGGGGTAATTGAAATTGTACTTAATCCTATTCAATTATTAGAGGGAAATTATACTTTAGATGTAGCATTACATGATGAATATGGGACTCCTTATGATTATATCAGAAAGATTAAGAACTTTGCTGTGTATTCTAATATAAAAGACAGTGGAGTAATGAGAATAAATCATAAATTTATTTCTAAATAAAATAGTGTATGTTAGGAGATTAAAAATGGATAAGGATATATTTGAGATAGATCTTGAAAATGTGAATACTGAAGAAATAATGAAACAGATACGACAAAAGATTAAAGATATGGGAATTGTTGATGAAGAAATTGAATTTAATAACTCTTTAAATGAGACAGACTGTGCTGATGATTATATTCACATGGCAAATGCAGCATGTACAGTAATTGCAGACAAAAAAATAACATCACACAGAAAGATAATTGGAAAAATTATAGTATTCATTAAAAGGGCTATAAGAAAATGTACGCATTGGTACATTGCGCCTATAGTTGAACAACAGAATGAATTTAATACATATGCAATAAGAACACTTAATGCTATAAATGAAAAAATAAAGAAACTGGAACAATTGGAAGAATATAAAAAAGGAAAAATAAATTTTGATTACATGGGTTTTGAAAATAAATATAGAGGCAGTCAGGACGATATAAAAAAGAAACTATACTCTTATGTTGAATACTTTGAAAATTGTGATAATGTTTTGGATATTGGATGTGGTAGAGGCGAATTCTTAGAAATATTAAAAGAAAAAAGCATTTCTTCATCAGGTATAGATATTGAAGATAATATGATTTCTATGTGTAAAGAAAAAGGTCTTAATGTTAAAAAAGCTGATGCATTAGAATATTTGAATAGTCTAGAGGATAATTCTTTAGGTGGAATAATAATGAATCAGGTAATTGAGCATATGGAACCTAATTATTTAATTGAAGTTATACAAACAGCTTATAAGAAATTAAAGCCAGAAGCACATTTTGTTGCAGAGACTATAAACCCTCAAAGCATGATTGTATTTACAGAAGCTTATTTTATGGATTTATCTCATAAGAGAATGTTACACCCTTATACAGTTCAGTTTCTATTAGAAAGTAATGGATTTAGAGAAGCATCAATAAGATATATGAATAAAGTTGAAGATTTAAGAATACCTCAATGTGATCAAATTCCAGAAGATATTAATAAAGCTTTAGAGAAATTAAATGATGTAGTTTATGGCTATAGAGATTATGCTATAATAGGAAGGAAGTAATTATGGGAAAGATAGCATTTGTAATCCCATGGTATGGAAAGAATATATCTGGTGGTGCTGAACATGAGTGTAAAGGAATTGTAGAACATTTACATCAGGCTGGAGTTGAAGTTGAAATATTAACAACCTGTGTTAAAGATTTCAGCAGTGATTGGAATGTGAATTATTATAAAGAAGGAATAGAAGTAATTGAGGGAATTAATGTACGCAGATTTAAAGTAAGAAAAAGAAATGTAGCAGAATTTGATAAGGTTAATTATAAATTTATGAATAATATACCTGTATCAATAGAAGAAGAAGATACATATTTTAGAGAAATGGTAAATAGTACAGATTTAGAAAATTATATTTCTGAAAACATTGATGAATATCAGTCATTTATATTTATACCATATATGTTTGGTACAACATTTAATGGAAGCAGAAAGTGTCCTTCAAAATTCATACTTATTCCTTGTCTTCACGATGAAAGTTATGCATATATGAAAAGACTCAAGGAAATGTTTGAACGTGCAGATAAACTTATATTTCATGCGAAGCCAGAATTTCAGCTTGCAGACAGATTATATGATTTATCTAATGCTAAAATTGGAGTATTAGGAGAAGGAATTGAAACAAACTTTGAATTTAATGCAGAGAGATTTAGAAAAAAATTTAATTTATATAAGCCATTTATTTTATATGCAGGAAGAAAAGATGCAGGTAAGAAAGTAGATATACTTGTAAATTATTTTGAAAAACTTACAGAAGAAAATGATGACATTCAGCTTGTACTTATAGGTGGAGGAAATATTGCAATTCCAGAACATATCAAGAATAGAGTTCATGATTTAGGCTTTGTGGATTATCAGGATAAATATGATGCATATAGTGCTGCATTATTTTTATGTCAGCCTTCTGTCAATGAGAGCTTTTCTATTGTAATTATGGAAAGCTGGATTACAGGAAGACCTGTTTTAGTAAGTGGCAAGTGTGAAGTTACAAAGAATTTTGCAATAGAGTGTAATGGTGGATTGTATTTTAATACTTATCATGAATTTAGAGAATGTGCATTATTATACTATAATAATGAAGCATTAGCAGAAAAAATGGGTAATAATGGACAAAAATTTGTTAAAGATAATTTTGCATGGGATGTAATTGTAGATAAGTATAAGAAATTTATATTTGATGATTAGGAGAAAAATAATTGAAAAGAAAAATTGTTAATCAAATAACAGCAACTATGTCTTTTGGTGATGCCATAAGTAATGAAGTTCTTGCTATAAAGCAATTACTTGATGATATGGGGATAGAAAACAGAATATTTGCAGAAAATATTGACCCAAAACTGAGTAAATATGTTAATAAATATACAGAATATAAAGGTCATAAGGATGAAGTTTTAATAAACCATTTTGGAATTGGTAGTGATGTTAATGATTATGTGGCTAATTTAAAAAATGCAAATAAAATAATAAGGTATCATAATATTACACCACACAAATTTTTTGAAGGATATAATCTTGTTACCAGCAGATTATGTGAAATTGGAAGAGAACAATTAAAACAATCAAGAGATGTGTATAAATATTGTCTTGCAGTGTCTGATTATAATAAGGAGGAACTGGGAAAAGTAGGATATAATAATATAGAGGTAATGCCAATAATAATGGCTCTTGACGATTATAAAAAGGCTCCTGATAAAGATATATTAAAAAAAGCTGATGAAAATATAAAAAACATAATATTTGTAGGGAGAGTTTCGCCTAATAAGAAGCAGGAAGATGTAATAAAATCTTTTTACTACTATAATAAATATTTTAATAACAATTCTAGATTGTTTATTGTGGGAAACTATGAAGGGATGGAAAGATATTATAAGCAGCTTAATAATTTGGTAAGAGAATTAAATCTTGAATCTTGTGTATATTTTACAGGACATATAAGATTTGACCAAATATTAGCATATTATAAAATTGCAGATTTATTTTTATGTATGAGTGAACATGAAGGCTTCTGTGTTCCGCTTGTAGAAAGCATGTTTTTTAAAGTACCTATTTTAGCATATGCTTCAAGTGCTATACCATCTACATTAAGTGGAAGTTCTATTTTGGTTAAAGAAAAAGATTATAAATGTATAGCTGGAATGATGGACTATATAATTGAAAATACTGATTTTCAACAAAAGATAATAGTAAAGCAGAATGAAAGATTAGAACAGTTAAAACCAGAAGTGATTAAAAAAGAAATGAAAAAATATTTAACAAAGATTTTAGGTGAATTTTAATGAAGGAAAAAATAGCTTTTGTTGTACAGCGTTATGGATTAGAAGTTAATGGTGGAGCAGAACTTCACTGCAGGCAGCTTGCAGAAAAATTATCTAAATATTATGATGTAGAAGTATTAACCACTTGTGCACTTGATTACATGAATTGGAAAAATTATTATAATGAAGGTGCTGAAGATATAAATGGTATTACAGTAAGAAGATTTAAAGTTGATAAAGAAAGAAATATAAAAGTATTTAATAAGTTGTCTGAACAGGTTCTAAACAATCCATATGGAGATTATGATAAAAATATCCAATGGATGAATGAGCAGGGGCCTATATGTCATGGATTAATTAAATATCTTGATGAAAATGAAGATAAGTATAAAAAGATAATATTTATGACATATCTTTATTGGACAACTTTTTTTGGTCTTCAAAAACATAATTCCAAAAGTATATTAATACCAACAGCTCATGATGAACCACCAATATATTTAAATATATTTAAAGAGTTTTTTAAAAAGCCTAAATATATTGCATTTAATACAGTTGATGAACAGAAATTTGTACATAAGTTATTTAAAAATGAGAATATTCCATCAGATATATTTGGAGTGGGAGTAGATATACCTGAGAATCTTTCGCAAATAGATATTCATAAAAAGTTTAATTTTGATGGAGATTATCTTTTATATATAGGAAGAATAGATGAATCCAAGGGGTGTAAAGAGTTATTTGATTTTTTCATAAGATATATAAAAGAAACTGGAAGCGATTTAAAACTTGTTCTTATGGGAAAGCCTGTTATGAATATACCTAAACATAAAAATATAATTTCACTTGGATTTGTATCAGATGAGGAAAAATTTAATGGAATCAAGCAGGCTAAGCTTGTAGTGGTTCCATCAAAATTTGAAAGCTTGTCTATGGTCGTTTTAGAAAGCTTAAAATTACAAAAGCCTATTATAGTTAATGGACGGTGTTCTGTATTAAAAACTCATTGTCAAATTAGTAATGCTGGATTATATTATGAGAATTATTATGAATTCAAAGAAGTTATAGAGTTTATGAAAAATCATAATGATATTTATGATATTATGAAGGAGAATGGAAAAAAATATATTTGCAATAATTATGACTGGAAACTGATTGTAGATAAATTTAGATATATTATTGAGGAGTAAGAGATGATAAAGTTAGTTACACTATTAGGATTTATAGCTATGTTAATAGCAACAATTTTATATTATAAAAAGGTTAATATTATTAAGGCAGTGGTAATATCAGCTTTTCTATATTTTTCTGAATTTGTTATAGTAAGTGGATTATTTTTTTGGATTGATGTATTTAAATTTAAATTAATTCTACCCATATTGTTAATATTAAATATTGCAATTATAATATTATTGAATAAAAATTATAAAAATATATATGTTGATTATAATATTAAGCAATATATTGTACCATTATTAATAGTCTGCTGCATTATTCCAGTTACATTGAATAAGTTTGAGCTTCATGGAATGGGGCAGGATGAAGGTGTATATCAGATTAAGGCTATTGCATTGATGACTGGCAATAGTGAGCGTCAATTAGATTTTGAAGAATATTCAAAATTAACTGACAATAATTTAAAAAAGGAATATGCATATTTTACAAGATCAAGATTAGCTGGATTTGATAATTATGATGTAAAGAAGCCAACGTTATCTAAAGAAAGAGAATTAAGTGATGTATCTGGAATATTTCATGGAATTCCAACATTTCCAGCACTATTAGCTTTATGGGGAAAGCTGTTTGGGATGGAAAAAATGCAAGGCGTTCAAACTGCATTTTTAATACTAAGTATACTAATGTTATGGTTTGTAGGAGAAAATTTAAAGCTGAAGGAGCATAGCAAAATATTATCAACAATTGTTTTCGCCATGTCACCAGTAGTTCTTTGGGTATCAAAATCAAGTTTGTCTGAAATGTTTTTAGCATTGATAGTTATTTCATGGATATATTATCTCACAGAAAATGAAAATAAATATGCATGTTATTTTTCAGCATTTTGTATATTAGTATTTTCGTTTTTTCATGTTACTATATATACAATGATGCCAATTATAGTTGCAATATATACAGTAAAATATTTATTTACAAAAAACAAAAAAGAAATAGTGAGTGGACAGTTAGCTGTTATAGGATTTATGGTGGGATATACAATGATGCTTTTTGTAAGTCCTACATATACATCTAACAATACAAGAAAGCCAATTGAACAAATACTACCTATGGTTACAGATGGAATGCTGTTACCAATAATATATATAGCTGGTGCTTTAGCAATTACAGTTTTATATTGTGTATATGTTATATATAGTAAAAGGATTTTAAATATAAATAAGAGTAATATGGAAAAATATATACCAAAAATAAATATTGTTTTTCTTATTTTAATAGGTATTAAAATATTTAAAGCTACATTAGATTGTGCAAAAATTAATAATTCTATATCTCATGCAATAAAGAATATTAATATTATGGGGTATGTTTGGGCAAGCGGATTAATATTAATACCAATAATATTGTATATATCTATATTAAAAATTAATGATATTATACTTGAAGAAAAAAAATGTATTCTTTATTTACTGTTTGTATATTGCATTTTAATATATTCTGCAATTTTTAGAACAGAATTAAATTATTATTATTATTACAGTAGATATCTAATACCTTATGTTCCCATTATAACTATTATGGCGCTATATTTAATAAATAGTATGAATAAGAAAGTTATTTATTCATTATGTATAGTATTAGTTTGTATATATACACCATTTAATTGTGCTTTAGTAAATGGGTTGGATGATACCAGAATGAGATGGGATGTACTTGATGAAATTTCTGAAAATATTACAAAGGATGATATAGTTCTAATAGAAGATGGTTCAGATGAATTTAGAAGTGTGGTTCAAACATTAGCATTACCAATTAAATATATAACAGGTGCTGAGATATATTTTATGCCAGATGAAAAAGAGAAGATGATGAAGTTTTTGTTCAAACAAAATAAACCAATTTATTATATTACAGATAAAGAAAATGTAGATGAAAATGTATTTGAATTAAAATATAAGAATTGTGTGCATGTTAGTGATGATTATCAAGCATTTCATTCTAAACTAATACCATATCCTTTAGCTTTTTCTAAGACTCAATATAATATAAAGCTATATAATTCTAAATTTAAATTAAAATATAATATTGAGGAAGATAATAAAGATATTATTTCAAAAGGATTTGGTCCTGTTGAAGGTAACTTTATGTGGAGTTATGAAGAAAAGACAAATATTTTATGTAACATTTATAAAAATGATTATAAACTTAAAGTTAAATTAGGACCAGGGTCATTAATTGATATTAACTTAGGATTATATGCTAATGGTGTACTTGTGGATACAAAAAATGTTAAAGCAGGATCTAGTAATATTGAAATAGAGTATATTATACCAAAAGATATACTTAATGAAGGGGAAAACGAAATTACATTAGAAAGCAAATTATGGAGTCCTAAGGATTTTGGAAGTAATGATACTAGAAATCTAGGATTTTCATTAAGGGAACTTGAATTTGAAAATTGATAAGGAGGTTTACATATGAAACTAATAATACAAATACCATGTTATAACGAAGAAAAATCATTGCCAATAACTTATGCTGATTTACCAAAGCATATAGATGGAATTGATGAAATTGAATATTTAATAATTGATGATGGAAGTAAGGATAGAACTGTAGAAGTTGCAAAAGAGCTGGGGATACATCACATTGTAAGTTTTAAGCAAAATAAAGGATTGGCAAAAGGATTTATGGCAGGGATAGATGCCTGCCTTCATCTTGGAGCAGATATAATAGTAAACACAGATGCCGATAATCAGTATTGTGGAGATGATATTGAGAAAATTGTTAGACCCATATTAGAGAATAAAGCTGATATTGTAATAGGAGAAAGGCCTATAGATGAAACCGAACATTTTTCGTGGAAAAAGAAGAAATTTCAACATTTAGGCAGTTGGGTTGTAAGAGTTGCATCTAAAAGTGATATACCAGATGCACCAAGTGGGTTTAGAGCTTATTCACGCGAAGGAGCTTTAAGGCTTAATGTAACTAATGAATATACATATACATTAGAGACAATAATTCAAGCTGGAAGAAATAAGATTGCAATGATGTCAGTTCCTATAAGAACTAATGGAGAATTAAGAAAATCTCGTTTATTTAAAAGTATGTGGGCTTATATGAAAAGATCTGCATCAGTTATAATACGTTCATTTATGATGTACAAACCATTGAAATTTTTTGGAATAATTGGTACAAGTATATTTACATTTGGATTTGTAATAGGTTTAAGATTTTTATATTATTATTTAAACGGTAATGGAAATGGGCACATGCAATCATTAATCTTAGCATCAATTCTTATATTGATGGGGGTTCAAACTTTTATTGTAGGTCTTCAAGCGGATATTATAGCTGCTAATAGAAAAATATTAGAAGATATTCAGTATAGAGTAAGAAAAATTGAATGTGAAGAAAAAGATGTAGATTTAATAGAAAATTAAATTACAGAAAGTAAGTATCTGTAATAGAAAATTAAAGGGGATTTATATGTTACTATCTATTTGTATACCAACTTATAATAGATCTGTTTTTTTAAGAAAAAACCTAGAGATGATTATATCTTATATTAGAAATAATCATTTAGATAATTTAATTGAAATTAACATTTC
>CAZLOP010000001.1:9049-23081 GCA_964561205.1 uncultured Clostridium sp.
TAATGCTTCAAAAGATTCAACACTTGAAACTATAAAAGAAATAAGTAATCAAAATAGTGATATTAAGTTTAATATCATATCTAATTCAAAAAATTTAGGACCTATAGTAAATATGTATAAAGTATTAGAGATAGCAACATGCCAGTATATTATGCTATTAGGTGATGATGATTATATAGAGGAAGAATATTTATTAGGAGTAATTGATAAAATACAGGATAATAGTGTTGGATGCGTGATTCCAAGTTATGTAAATATATCAGTTGATGGTGAAATGCTTGGTAGAGGAAGAGAATTAAATAAAAAAAGTCAGCTATTTACTAAAGGATTTAAAAATTGTTTAGTAAATTCATGGAAAGGACATCAGCTTAGTGGACTTGTTATGAAAAGAGATGAATTATGTAATGAATGGAAAAGTAAATCATTAGATAATTTATATCCGCAATTATATTTAATATCTTATAGTTGCTTAAGAGAAAATACTTATCTTTTTACTGATTGCCCTGTTAAGGTTACAAGACCGCCACAAAAGACTAAGGATTGGTCATATGGAGATTGTGGATTAATTAATGATGTATTTATTAATTATAGTTTATTAGAAGGAATTACAAGTTTTCAAAGAACGCAACTAGAATTGAAATTTTTAGATGCTCAATATTGGCGATATGCAATGTACATAAAGCGAGGAATTATAAGATTTATTAAATGTATTATAAATATTATGAAATCAGAGTATACAACATTAACTACAAAAATTATATTGCCTATTTATGTGATTTTTGTATTAGCAAAAAAGAGTTTCCAACTATTGTTTTCAGGAAAATTATTAAAAACTCTGGCAACTAAAGTTGATGTTTAAATTTATATACTAAGGAGTTAATGGTGAAAAAGAAAATAATAAAAATAATTGGACATATAATGTTGATATTTTCAATTATTTTCTTGTTTTTAAAAATAAAGAACCAGAATGTGGATTTTCAATCATATATAACTAACGAAAAGTTCAAGTGGATTTTTTTATTTATTATACTTATATATATAGTAGTTATGTACATAAATGCAGAGATATATAAATTGATCCTACAGGCATTTTCAAACAAGAAAATAAATAGAAGACAACTTTATAATATATATTTGACAGCTAATTTAGGAAAGTATCTTCCAGGAAACATTATGCAGTTTGTTGGGAGAAATGTTTTGGCGACTCAATATGATTTAAAACAAAAAGATATGATGTTATCAACATTGCAAGAAATCTGCACAACAATTTTTGCAGGCATGATTGTAGTAATTATATTTGGACATAGTGATATAATTATTGCTATTAACTATATATATAATCAGTATTCTGCTATATTAAAAATAGGAGCAATAGTTTTTGTTTTTATAATTGTTGTATGTATTTCTTTGATTATAAAGTTTAAAGCTAAAATATCATCATATATAGATGAAATAAATATAAAAAGAGTAACTAAAAGTATAATTATCTGTTTGGTAATTAATATTGTTACTCATTTAGTTTCTTGTAGTACATATATAATACTAGTTAAAGGAAGCTTTAATTTACCACTTACTTCTGCATGTAGAATTATAGGTATATATATTATTGCATGGCTGGTTGGTTTTATTATTCCAGGTGCACCAGGAGGAATTGGAATTAAAGAAGCAGTGCTTATATTATTGTTAAATAATATAGTACCTGAAAATATAATTTTAGTATCTGTAGTATTACACAGAATATTGAATATTATAGCGGAATTTTTAGCTTTTGTATTAATGAGATTAAACTTCATTATAAATAAATTGAAAACACTTAAGAATTAATTTGTATATATTAATTAGGAGGAATAAATATGAAAGTAGTAATACTTGCGGGTGGATTTGGAACAAGAATTTCTGAAGAAAGTTATTTAAAACCAAAACCAATGATTGAAATAGGGGGAATGCCTATATTATGGCATATAATGAAAATATATTCTACTTATGGATATAATGATTTTGTAATATGTTGTGGATATAAATCTCATATGATAAAAGAATATTTTGCAGATTATTATTTACACAGAAGTGATGTTACATTTGATTTTAGTGATAATAATAAAATGATAGTACATAATAATTTTGCCGAGCCATGGAAAGTTACACTAGTTGATACTGGTCTTAATACTATGACAGGTGGACGTATTAAAAGAATCAAAAAGTATATTAATAATGAACCATTTATGCTTACTTATGGAGACGGGGTTTCTAATGTAAATATAAAAGAACTTGTTGAATTTCATCAATCACATGGTAAGATTGCGACAATGACAGCAATAAATGTAGGTCAACGTTTTGGCGTATTAGATATAGATTCAACAAATGGAATAAAAGCGTTTAGAGAAAAGAATGATAATGATGGAAGTATGATAAATGGAGGCTTCATGGTATTAAACCCAGAAATATTTAATTATATAGATGGTGATGATACTGTATTTGAGAAGAAACCTTTAGAGGCAGTTGCTGGTATGGGAGAATTAATGGCATATAAGCATGAAGGATTCTGGAAGTGCATGGATACTCAAAGAGATAAAAAACAACTTGAAGAAATGTGGGAAAGTGGTGAAGCTCCATGGAAAATATGGGATTAGATTTAAATTTTTATAAAAATAAAAGAGTTTTTATTACAGGACACACTGGTTTTAAAGGAACATGGCTTTGCAGGATACTTATAAATCTAGGAGCAAAAGTTACAGGATATTCATTAGAACCTCCTACTAATCCTAGTTTGTTTGAAATTGCAAATATTAGCAATAAGATGAATTCCATTATAGGAGATATTAGAGATTTTGATAATTTATATAAAGCTTTTAATGAAATTAAGCCAGAAATAGTACTTCATTTAGCAGCTCAACCTTTGGTAATTGAAAGTTATAATGATCCTGTTTATACATATTCAACAAATGTTATGGGAACTGTAAATATTTTAGAATGTATAAGAAAATCAAATTCTGTAAAATCATTTTTAAATGTTACTACAGATAAGGTTTATCAGAATAATGAATGGGAATGGGGATATCGAGAAAATGAACCGTTAGATGGTTTTGATCCATATTCAAATAGTAAATCATGTTCTGAACTTGTTACACATAGTTATAAAAATTCATTTTTCAGTAATGGAAGCGTAGCAATATCAACAGCAAGAGCAGGAAATGTAATTGGTGGTGGAGATTTTGCTGCTGATAGAATAATTCCAGACTGTGTAAGAGCAGCAAAAGATGATAAAACTATGATTGTGAGAAATCCGTATTCAATACGTCCTTATCAGCATGTAATAGAACCATTATATGCATATCTTATGATAGCTCAAAAACAATTTGAAGATATAAAATATGCAGGATATTATAATGTAGGACCTGATGAAAGTGATTGTATTACAACAGGAGAATTAGTTGATCTTTTCTGCAATAAGTGGGGAAATAATTTTTCATGGGAAAATAAATCTAATAATGGACCTCATGAAGCCAATTTCTTAAAGTTAGATTGTTCAAAGATAAAAAGAGTTTTCGGATGGAAACCTAAATGGAAGATTGAGACAGCTATAGAAAAGACTGTTGAATGGTCAAAAGAATATGTAGATAATAAAATGCCAAATGAGTGTATGGATAAGCAAATAAAAGAATTTTTTGATATTTAAGTAAAATTATGTATAATATATTTTTGTATTTAAAGTAGGAGGAAAATAAAAATGGATAGTAAAGAATTAGCATGGAAAATTAGAAGACATGCTATTGAAATGACACATCTTTCAGGAGGTTCCCATATAGGATCAGCATTATCAATAGCAGATATAGTTGCAGTTTTATATAATGATGTTATGAAAATATATCCTAATGATCCTAAGAATGATAATAGAGATAGATTTGTATTAAGTAAAGGACATGCAGGCGCAGCGGTATATGCAGCGTTAGCCGAAAAAGGATTCTTTGATACAGAATTATTAAAAACTCATTATGCTGATGGTAGTAAGTTATCTGGACACGTATCTCATAAAAATGTTCCTGGAGTAGAATTGTCTACTGGTTCATTAGGACATGGAGCATGTGTTGCATCTGGTATGGCAATGGCAGGAAAAATAAATAATAAACATTATAGAGTCTTTGCAATAACTGGTGATGGTGAATGCGATGAAGGATCTATATGGGAAATGGCTTTATTTGCAAATCAATATAGATTATGTAATTTTACTATTATTGTAGATCATAATAAGTTACAAAGCTTAGATACGTGCGAAAATACACTTGAATTTATAGATCTAGCTCAAAAATGGAGATGCTTTGGATGGAATGTAATTGAAGTAGATGGACATAATCATGATGAACTTAGAAAAGCTTTATTGAGTCAGGATAAAAACAAACCAACATGCATTATAGCTCACACAGTAAAAGGAAAAGGTGTTTCTTTTATGGAAAATAAAGTTTTATGGCATTATAGAGATCCACAAGGAGAAGATTACATAAATGCTGTAAAGGAATTGGAGGAATCAAGATAATGCGTAATCAATTTGTAAAAACTTTATGTGAAATGGCGGAAAAAGATAAAGAAGTTTCTTTAATTACTGGAGATTTAGGCTTTGGAGTACTAACAAATTTTTGGGAAAGTTTTCCGGAAAGATTTATAAATGCAGGAATCTCTGAACAGAATATGACATCTGTTGCAGCAGGAATGGCATTAGAAGGTAAAAAAGTATTTACATATTCAATTGCTAATTTTACTACATTAAGATGTTTAGAACAGATAAGAAATGACGCTGCATATCATAATGCAAATGTTAATATAGTATCTGTTGGCGGAGGATTTTCATATGGAGCATTAGGTATGAGTCATCATGCAACAGAGGATTTAGCTATATTGAGAGCTCTTCCTAATGTTACTGTATTTGCTCCTGGTGATCCAATTGAAACTATAGAAGTTACAAAAGCTGCAGCTAAAATAAATGGAACATGTTATATTCGTTTAGGAAAAGGAAAAGAACCCAATATTCATACTAAGCCAATAGATAATTTTGAAGTTGGTAAGGCATTAAAAATAACTGATGGAGATAAAATTTGTATATTTTCAACAGGAGCGATATTGAATGAGGCTTATAAAGCTGCCTGCAATTTGAATGAGAAGGGAATATCTACAGCGTTATATAGCTTCCCTACTGTAAAACCGATAGACAGTGAAATTATAAAAGAATGTGCTAAGAAGTATGAATGCATAATAACAATTGAAGAGCATAACATTATTGGTGGTTTTGGAAGTGCAGTTTCAGAAGTAATAGCTGAAATTAAGGGTGAACATGCTTATTTGAAAAAAATAGGTTTAAATGATATGTATTCAAGTGTTGTTGGTTCACAGCAATATTTAAGAAATTATTATGGAATATGTAGTGATACTATAGAAAAAATAGCATATGAATTAACAGGCGAGAAAGAGGTTTAATTATATTATGAAAAATGTAGTTATAACTGGAGCTACCAGTTTTGTCGGAGTTCATTTAATTAATGAATGTATAAAAAATAACTGTAATGTTTTTGCTGTTGTTAGGCCAAATTCAAAAAATTTATCTAGAATACGAAAAAATGATTTAATTAATATAATCGAATTAGATCAAAATGATATAGAAAAATTAACTGAAAAAATTTTAGAAACTAACATAGATGCTTTTTATCATTTATCATGGGAAGGAACTAGAGTCCCATACAGAGATGATTCCAAAATGCAGGAAAACAACTATAATTGTGCAATTAAAGCTATTTATACTGCAAAAAAATTAGGTTGTAATTTATTTATTGGAACAGGATCTCAAGCTGAATATGGACTTTGTAGTGGCAAGGTGGATGAAAATTATCCTAAAAACCCAAATACTGAATATGGAAAATATAAATTAAAGGCATATGAAGAAATAAAAAAAATAGCTGAAGAAAATAATATGAGATATATTTGGATAAGAATATTTAGTGCATATGGTGTTTTAGACTATGAAAATACATTAATTATGTCATGTTTAAAGAAGATGACAAATAGTGAACCAGTTCCAATGACACAATGTATACAAAAATGGAACTATATTAATGTAGAGGATGTTGCTAAGATATTATTCCTATTTATTACTAAAAATTGCGAAAATGGTGCTTATAATGTAGCAAGTAATGATTATAGGCAACTCAAAAAATATGTTGAAGAAATGAAAGAAATATGTAATTCTAATAGTGAATTACAGTTTGGTGCAATACCATATAATAGTGAAGGAATAAGAAACTTAGAACCTGTAATTGATAAGTTGATAAATAATTTAGATTATAAATTTGAAATTAGCTTTGAAAAAGGAATAAGGCAAATTTTAAAGACAATGAATCACAATTAGTTAATTAATATGTATATTTGGAGGGATAATATGAGAAATATAGCTGTAGTCGGAAGTGGATATGTTGGATTGGTTGCTGGAACATGTCTTTCAGATTTTGGAATGAATGTAATGCTAGTTGATAATAATGAAGAAAAAATAGACAAATTAAAAGAAGGTATTATTCCTATTTATGAGCCAGGACTAGATGATTTAGTAAAAAGAAATGTTTATTATAAACGTCTTGGTTTTACTACAAATATTGAGGAAGCTGTTAAAAATTCAGATGTAATTTTTATAGCAGTAGGTACACCACCTAAAGATGATGGTAGTGCAGATTTACAATATGTTTTAGATGTAGCAAAAAGCATAGGTAAATCAATGAATGGATATAAGGTTATTGTAGACAAGTCAACTGTACCAATAGGAACAGGACAAAAAGTAAAAGCTGTAATTAAAGATGAGTTAGAAAAAAGAAATTTAAATTATGAATTTGATGTAGTATCTAATCCAGAATTTTTAAGAGAAGGTTCTGCTATATATGATTTTACACATCCAGATAGAATTGTTATTGGAAGTGAAAGTGAAAAATCAAAAGAAATAATGAGAAATGTTTATAGAGTTTTATATCTAAATGAAACTCCATTTGTTGAGACAAATATAGAAACTGCTGAAATGATTAAGTATGCATGTAATGCATTTTTAGCAACAAAGATTACATTTATAAATGAAATTGCTAATCTTTGTGAAAGAGTTGGAGCTAATGCTCAGGATGTTGCAAAGGCTATGGGTAAAGATGGAAGAATATCTGCTAAATTCCTTCATCCAGGTCCAGGGTATGGTGGAAGCTGTTTCCCTAAAGATACTAAGGCTTTAGCTAAAATTGCTAGGCAGTATGATGAAAAAATGCAGGTTATAGAAACTGTAATAAAGACAAATGAAGATCAAAAATTAAGAATGGTTAAAAAAATAGAAAATGAATTAGGAGATTTACATAATAAAACAATATCTATATTAGGTATAACATTTAAACCTAAGACAGATGATATGAGAGAAGCTCCATCACTTGTAATATGTAATGAACTTGTAAAAAGAGGAGCAAAATTAAAGATATTTGATCCGGAAGGTGAAAAGGAAGGTAAGTGGAGATTTAAGGATATTGAAAATAGCATAGAATTTTGTAAAGATGAATATGAAGCTGTAAGTAATGGAGATGCAGTGGCAATATTGACAGAATGGCACCAATTTAGAAATATGGATTTAAGTAGAATTAAGGAATTGATGAATGGAAATCTATTTTTTGACTTTAGAAATATATATGCTAAAAATGATGAAGTAAAAGAAATGTTTAATTATTTTGGTGTTGGAATATAAAAATATAATAATTTTGTAGAGGTTAAAAGAGATGTTATTTAATTCTATAGATTTTTTGTTTTTTTTTCCTATAGTTCTTTTGGTATATTTCATAATTCCTAAAAAAATTAGATATATATGGTTACTTATAACTAGTTATTATTTTTACATGTGTTGGAATGTAAAATATATAATATTAATTGCAATTTCTACAGTAATTACATTTGTTAGTGGAATACTGTTAGAAAAATTTTACCAAAATAAAAAAAATATGAAAATAATAGTTGCATTTAGCTTCTGTATTAATTTGGGAATATTATTTTTTTACAAATATTTTGATTTTATGATTCAAAATATAAACAGAATTTTAAAAATTTTTGATTTGGTTACAGTTACAAATAAATTTGATATATTGTTACCTGTTGGTATTTCATTTTATACATTTCAAGCATTAAGTTATACAATTGATGTTTATAGAAAAAATGTTAAGGTAGAAAAAAATATTTTTAGATATGCATTATTTGTGTCTTTTTTTCCACAACTAGTAGCTGGACCAATAGAAAGATCAACAAATTTAATAAAACAACTTGATAATTTAGATGAATTGAAATTATGGAATTTAGATAGAATTTTTAAAGGATTTATATTGATTGTTTATGGCTTATTTTTGAAAATGGTAATATCAGATAGAATATCTATTTTAGTAGATACTGTTTACAATAATTATTGGATGTATGGAAGTATAGAATTAATATTAGCAAGTATATTTTTTGCAATACAAATATATTGTGATTTTTCTAGTTATTCAATAATTGCAATAGGGACTGCGAAAATTTTAGGAGTTAATTTAATGGAAAACTTTAATACTCCATATTTTTCAAAATCAGTTAAGGAGTTTTGGAGAAGATGGCATATTTCACTTAGTACATGGTTTAAAGATTATTTATATATACCTCTTGGGGGCAATAGATGTTCTAAAGGTAGACATTACATTAATATAATGATTACTTTTTTAGTTAGTGGACTTTGGCATGGTGCTAATTGGTCATATGTTGTTTGGGGAGGATTACATGGAGTATATCAAATAGTTGAATCTGAAATTGATAAACTAATAAAAAAATTAAATTTATTATTAGGAACTAAAACTGAAAGTGAAAGTTATAAAATAGCTCAAGTTATTATTACATTTATATTCGTAGATATTGCATGGATTTTTTTTAGAGCAAATAGCCTTTCTGATGCATTGAAAATTATAAAGACAATTATGGTTAAATGGAATCCTTGGTGTTTATTTGATGAAACAATTTATACATTAGGATTAGATAGGATAGAATTTAATATATTAATAGTATCATTAATTGTTTTATTTATAATAGATTTAATCAAATATATAAAAAATCAACAACTTGATTCATTTTTATATAATCAATGTTTATGGTTTAGGTGGGGAATAGTAATAATACTTATAATGGTTATTATTATTTTTGGAATATATGGTCCTACTTATGATACTAAAAATTTTATATATTTTCAGTTTTAGGAGGCAATATGAAAAAGGATATATTTAAAATAACTATATTTATATCAGTATTAACATTTATTTTTGTATATTTTAATGGAGTTTTTAGAATAAAAAGGCCTGATGGAATATATAATATGGATATATTTTATGAACAACCTAAAAATAGTATTGATGTTATGTTTTTTGGAAGTAGCCATGTTTTTCAAGATATAAATCCAGCAGTGCTGTGGGATGAAAATGGTGTAGCTAGTTATGTATTAGGTGGTAGCATTCAACCATTATGGAATACTTATTATTATATAAATGAAGCTTTAAAATATCAAAAACCTAAAGTATTAGTAGTTGAATTATATAGAGCATGTGAATCAAGGGAATATATACAGGATGAAAGAGTGGTAGTTAATACATTTGGTATGAAAATGTCGTTTGATAAAGTTAATGCTATTAAAGCAAGTATTGATAAATCAAATTGGAATGATTATATATTGCAGTATCCAATATATCATAGTCGTTATAATGATTTAAAGGAAAGTGATTTTGATAACACATTAATAACAGTTGATGGAAAAGATTTTAAAGGATATGTTCCAGCTGAGACAATTATTCATTATGAAGAGCTTAAGAATATTTCAACAATAACAGAAAAAAAAGAATTGCCTAAAAAGAATAAAGAGTACCTTTTAAAAATAATTAATCTTTCAAAAGCAAATAATATACCATTATTATTTATTGTTTCACCATATCCTTCAATAAGTGACAAGGAACAGATGTATTATAATGAATGTCAAAGAATCGCAGAAGAAAATAATATACCTTATATTAATTTTAATTTGAAATACAATGAATTAGGGTTAAGTCCTATGAATGACTTTGCTGATGTCTCACATTTGAACTTAAGAGGGAGTTATAAATATACTAAATATTTGGGACAATATTTAGTAAAGAATTATTCATTAGAAAATAAAAAGGGTCAAAAAGTATATGACAGCTGGAATAGAAATTCAGAAATTTTAAATGAAGTAAGTAATAACTATAACTTAATTACTGAAAATAATTTTGATAAATACATTGAAAACTTAGAAAGAAATGGTAATTATACAGTAGTAATTTCATGTAATGGTAATTTAAAGAAATCTAAAAATTATTTAGATGTTAAAGAAAAAATAGTTAAGTATGGGGTTGAAGAAGGGATAATTGAAGGAAATGGTATTCAAGTTCTTGATAATAGACAAACATTGTATAACAGCAATAAGGAACAAGGAAGTAAGTATATTAAGCTTGGTAAAAACCAAATTGATATATTAGTTGAAAATAATATATTATATAAAGGAAAAGAACAAAAAAAGGTTGCAAATGGAATTAATATAATAGTTTATGACAAAAAAATAAACAAATTAGTTGATTCTGTAGGCTTTGATAGTGAAAAAAGTTTTTCAATTGTTAGAAAATTGGATAAATAGAATAAGCAGAGATAATATATGAGGGACACTAATTATGAAGATTAATTTAGAACTACAACCATGCTTAAAAAATAAATCAGGCATAGGAATTTATACATATGAATTAGCAAAACTTTTGCAGAAAAAAGATGACATAGAACTTTCAGGAAATATATTTAATTTTTTGAATAGAAATGATATTTCTAAGGATATAGAAGGGTTAACTATGAATATAAATCTATGCACATTATTTCCTTATGGTGTATATAGAAGAATATGGAATAAAATTTATATAAATTATAACAAGTTATTTAATAGTAATGATGAACTTTATCATTTTTTTAATTTTATTGTTCCTCCTAATATAATAGGAAAAGTTATAGCCACAATACATGATATGACATATATTCTTTATCCTGAAACTATGGATAAAAATAATTTAAAAAGAATTACAAGGGATATTGATTATAGTGTAAAAAGAGCAGATAAAATAATTACAGTTTCAGAGAATAGTAAAAAGGATATTATTAAGTATTTAAATGTTCCAGAATCAAAGATAGAAATTGTTTATAATGGAGTAGATTATGAAAGATTTAGCAAACAATATTCACAGGATGAAAAAGAAGAAGTAAGAAATAAATATTTACTGCCAGAAAAATATATACTCTATATGGGAACATTAGAACCAAGAAAAAATATTGAAAGCGTTATAGAAGGCTTTTCTATATTAAAGCAAAAGTATAAAAATAATATAAAGCTTGTAATTGCAGGTAAAAAAGGCTGGTTATTTGAAAGTATTTTTAATTTAGTTGGCAAATTAAATTTAACAGAAGATATTATATTTACTGATTATGTTGATGAAAATGACAAACCATTAATTTATAATATGGCAGAAATGTTTGTTTTTCCTTCGTTATATGAAGGGTTTGGTATACCTGTACTTGAAGCAATGGCTTCAGGAGTGCCAGTAATAACTTCAAATGTATCTTCACTTCCGGAAGTGGCTGGAGATGCAGCACTTTTAGTATCTCCAAAGGATAAAAATGCTATTGCAGAACAAATGAATAGAATTTTAAGTGATGAGAAATTGAAAAAAGAATTAATATATAAAGGAAAGGTTCAATGTAAGAAGTTTACATGGAAGGATTCGGCAGAGAAATTGTATAAAATATATGAACAGGTTTTAAAACATTAAAAATGTTGTAATATATATATATCAATATTTACAATATCCAGTATGAGTGAATTATATTTTGTTTTCAGATGGTTTGGTGAAAATTTATCATTTTTATGTTAGCAGAGAATTAAGAATAGGGATAAGGAAATAATAATGAGTAAAATATTATTAAATGGGCTTCACTATACACATAATGGTGCAGGAATTTCAAAATATAATGAAATGTTGTTAAAAACATTTATAAATGAAAATTATAATGTAGATACACTTTTAAGAGAAGAATTTAAAAGTAATAATATGTTTAATAATAAACAAAATGTTATATTTGCTGATAAAGGTATAGATGGAAGTAAAGATAGAATATTATATGAACAAATATATGCAAAGAAGCTTTATAAAAGATATGATGTTATTCATTTTCCAGATTATGCAACACCAGCATTATATAATGGAAGCAAAGTAGCAACAATTCATGATATGGCAATGTATACAATGAGAGATAAATATACTTTTATGCAGAATTTAACAAAAAATGTTTTGCTAAAAAATACAGTTAAGAAAGCTGAAAGACTTATTTGTGTTTCAGATTTTGCAAAGAATGAACTACTTACATACTATCCAAAACTTGAAAACAAGATAAAAGTTATATATGAAGGAATTCAGATAAATGATATTAATATAGATGAAGAAGAAATTCAAAAAGTATTAAATAAATATAATATTACAGAAAAAAAATATATTTTATATGTAGGTACTATTGCACCACACAAAAATATAGAAATGCTTATAAAGGCATTGAATTATATTAATGAGAAAATTCCAGAATATAAACTTGTTATTTGTGGAAAAAAAGGCTGGATGTATGATGCGGTATTTAAAACTGTTAATAAATTAAATCTAACAGATAGAGTTATTTTTACAGATTTTGTTAGTAATAATGAACTTGAAGTGTTATATAGAAATGCAGAATTATTTGTATCAGTTTCATTATATGAAGGTTTTGGGTTTCCTCCATTAGAAGCAATGGCAAGAAACATACCTGTACTTGTTTCTGATATACCTGTATTTAAGGAAACATGTCTTGATTGTGCAGAATACTGCAATCCTAATGAAATTGAGGATATTGGAAGTAAAATTCTTAAGCTTGTTAATAATAAGAAGCTCCGTGACAATAGAATAAAAAAAGCTGCAATGCGAGCTGAATATTTTAACTGGAGCAGAGCAGCTTTAGAAACATATAAAGTATATGAAGAATTAATGTAAGATAAGTGGCTGTATGTGCCACTTTTTTGATATAATAAATTCATATTATAGAAAGATAGGGGGATATGGATGTTGCATAATCATATTATGCAATAGACTATATTATATTTATGAAAGTAGCAATAGTACATGAATGGTTAACAATTTATGGTGGTTCTGAGAGAGTAACAGAAATTTTTCATGAAATTTTTCCAGAAGCACCTATCTACTGCCTTGTATATGATAAAGATACAATGCCTGAAAGATTTAAAAATTATGATATAAGACCTACATTTATTCAAAATATGCCTTTTGCAAAGAAACATTATAAGGCTTATTTGCCTATAATGCCAAGAGCTTATGAAGAATTAGATCTTACTGAATATGATCTTGTTATAAGTTCATCTTCAGCCTGTGCAAAAGGAGTAATTACTCGTTCAGATGCTGTGCATATATGTTATTGTCATACTCCTACAAGATATTTATGGGAGTTTTATTATGAATATGTACATAATATGGGCAAAATTAAAAAAACAATAATTTCAATGTTTATACATAGATTAAGAATGTGGGATAGACTTGCAGCGGATAGAGTTGATAATTTTATTGCAAATTCAAATTATATTGCAGGAAGAATAAAGAAATATTACAGAAGAGATTCAAAGGTTATTTATCCTCCTGTAAATACACATTTATATGATTTAAGCATTGAAGATGGAGATTATTATTTAATTGTTTCAAGACTTGTTGTATATAAAAAAATAGACCTTGCAGTTAAAGCATTTAATAAACTTGGGTATAATTTAATAATAATTGGTGATGGCCCTGAAAGAAAAGAACTTGAAAGGGAGGCGTCTGAAAATATTAAATTTCTTGGAAGATTAACAGATGAAGAAATACGTGATTACTATAGTAAGTGTAAGGCATTT
>CAZLOP010000002.1:0-18447 GCA_964561205.1 uncultured Clostridium sp.
TTTATTATACTGTAAAAATGAAGTGTATATGATTGAAGAGAAAGCAAGAGAAAAATTAAAGGTGATATTTGAAAATGAATGCAGGTGTAAAGATAAAAACTTTGGAAATGGACGACTTGCAAGAAAATATTATGAAAAAATAAAAATGAATCAGGCCCATAGAATTATAAAAGAAGATATTAATGATAAAATATCAATAATGAACATAAAAGAATGTGATCTTGAAGATTTATAAAAAAGCTTATATAGATAAAATTAATTTTAAATAAGGCAGAGGTAATAAGTAAAAACTGTGTAAATTTTTTGCTTATTACCTCTTATTTTCATTAAAATTTGTGCAGTATTCAGTTAATTTTGAATAAGATAATTATAGTCAATTCCTATTACTGTTATGTTTATAAGACGGCTGTCTTTAAATAAATCTAATTCCTGCTCTGATTCATCTAAGAGTTTTACAACAGGACGGAGTGGATTAAGATTATTTTCTTTAATAACACGTGCACGTTTATTATTGCTTAATTTTACAATCATACCTATAGGATATGGAGCAATCTTTTTTAAGAATGCTTTAACTATTTTGCTGTCAAAAATAATGCTTGAACCACCCATAATATATTCAATTGCTTCTGAAGGTGTAATCGGTTTTCTATATGGTCTGTTTCCAGTTAAGGCATCGTAAACATCAGCAACGCTTATTATTCTTCCAAATAAAGGAATGTCTTCTCCAATTAATCCCCTTGGATATCCGGTTCCATTATACTTTTCATGATGGCTTATAATTCCTTTATAAATGTTGTCACTTATAGCAAGACTGGATATTAAAAAATTTCCGCCATTAAGGGGATGGTTTTTTACTATTTCAAACTCAGCGTCAGTTAATTTTGAGGGCTTTAAGATAATATCATGGGGAATATCTATTTTTCCAATATCATGGAGCATTGCTGAAATTCCAAGTTCTATCAATTTATCGTTGGTTAAATTTAAAGCAGAGCCTATAGCAAGGGATAATACAGTAACACTTAATGAATGATAATATGTATTCTGGTCATATGTCTGCAAATCTGTTATACCAATGGTAATATTTTTGTTATTTGCAATTTTATTAACCATATCAGTAGAAAGATTTTCGATTTTTAGTATGTTGTGATCATCAAGTATGTTATGCTGCTGTTCACAAACTTCATATAATTCTTGTATTGCATTTAATGCTTCGTCTTTTATATTGTCATCTAAGAATTTTTTGATTTCTATTTTATCTTTAATACCATCATCTATATATGCACCATGTACTTTAAAAGCACGCAATTTACTAATTAATCTGTCTGTAAGTATTTTATCTTTTGCTAATAAATCATTATTAGTTATTTTACTATTTGTATGTTTTATATCATCTGCTAATTTCATTCCTGGTCTTAGCATATTTTCTGGAACGTAAATCATATTCTTATGACATCCCCCTTAAAAAATTCTACACAATTAAATTATATTACTTTTTTATATTTTTGGAAATAAATTTGCTTATATTTATTTTTGAAGTTATAATTTATTATGAATGAAATAGTGCAAAATGTAGATTTTTTATAATAATATATGTTAAGAGGTGTAATTCATGTTATTGGACAGAAATGAAAAATGCTGGTGCGGAAGCGGAATTAAATATAAAAAATGTCATCTTCAGTTTGATCAGAAGTTAGAAAGCTATCAATTAAAAGGAATAGAAATTCCACCAAGAAATATAATAAAAACACCAAAAGATATTGAAGGAATAAAGGCACGCTCCAAAATAAATAATGGCAGACTTGATTTGGTTTCAAGCAAGATTAAGGCTGGTATGAGCACTCAGGAAATAGATGATATGGTTTATGATTATACAGTATCTCATGGTGCTGTGCCTGCACCATTAAACTTTGAAGGATTTCCAAAAAGTGTATGTACTTCTATAAACAACCAAGTGTGTCATGGGATTCCCGATGCAAATACTATTCTTCAGGATGGAGATATTGTTAATGTGGATGTTTCTACAATATTAAATGGATACTATTCTGATGCCTCAAGAATGTTTATGATTGGTGAAGTAAGCAATGAAGCCAAAAGGCTGGTTGAAGTTGCAAGAGAAGTAATGATAAAAGGAATTGAAGCTATAAAACCTTATGGACGTCTTGGTGATATTGGTGCTGCATGTGAAGAACATGCTCACAAAAATGGATATACAATTGTAAGGGCATTGGGAGGACATGGTGTTGGTAACAAGTTTCATGAAGACCCCTTTGTGCCTCATATTGGTAAAGCTGGAACAGGAATGCTTTTAGTTCCTGGCATGGTTTTAACAGTTGAACCTATGGTTAATGCAGGTGATTTTGAAGTTTTTGAAGATGAAGGTAATGGCTGGACAATTTATACGGATGATGATTCCTTATCAGCTCAGTGGGAACACACAGTATTAATAACTGAAACTGGAGTTGAAATATTAGCATATTAATTAATTTTATAAAAAACAAAAAGCTGCTTTTTGGCGGCTTTTGTTTTTTAGCCAAATTTATCTTTTAGAATAACATATTATGGTCTATAATAATTAAAAAATAATTTGTTAGGAGTAGTTTTTTTATGAACAGTATTATGTTATATACCCTGGAAAAATACTTTGGTTATAAATCTTTCAGGGAAGGTCAGACTGAAATAATAGAAAGTATATTAAACAAAAGAGATGTTTTTGGAGTTATGCCTACAGGAGGAGGAAAATCTTTATGCTATCAGATTCCTGCATTAATGTTTAAAGGTATAACAATAGTAATATCTCCATTAATATCTTTAATGAAGGATCAGGTTGATTCTTTAAAAGAAAGCGGAATACAGGCTGAGTATATTAATAGTTCCCTATCTTCAGCTGAAGAAAAAGTGGTTTATAACAATTTACTTGATAACAAAATAAAAATTTTATATATTGCTCCAGAAAGACTGGAATCCTTTGAGTTTTTAAATATTATAAGCAAGCTGAATGTATCACAGGTTGCAGTAGATGAAGCTCACTGTATATCCCAATGGGGCCATGATTTCAGAGTGAGTTACAGGAAGATAAATGAATTTATTCAATTATTACCATTACGTCCTGTGGTAACAGCATTTACAGCTACTGCAAATGCAGAAGTGCGGCAGGATATAGTTAAACTGCTTAAATTAGATAATCCTAAGATTTTTATATCTACTTTTGACAGGGAAAATTTGTTTATTAATGTGGTAAGAGGAGAAAATAAGAATCTTTATATTCAAAGATATTTAGAGAATCATTCTGGTACAAGTGGAATTATATATGCAGCAACCAGAAAAGAAGTAGAAAAGTTATATGAGAATCTTTCAAAAAAATCTTTTAATGTTACTTATTATCATGGTGGAATGAGTAATAATGATAAAAAAGCAAATCAGGATAATTTTATTTATGGAAACGCAGATATAATAATTGCTACAAATGCGTTTGGAATGGGAATTGATAAGCCTGATATACGATTTGTTATTCACTACAATATGCCTCAGAATATAGAAAGCTATTATCAGGAAATAGGCAGAGCTGGAAGAGATGGAGAAAAGTCTGAATGCATACTGCTTTATTCACCTCAGGATGTTCATATTCAGAGATATCTTATAGAAAATTCAATAGAAAGTGAAGAAAGGAAAAACATACAGTACAAAAAACTTAATGAAATGAATGACTTTGTGTTTACAAATGACTGTTATCGAAAATATATATTAAGTTATTTTGGTGAAGAACTTAAGGAAAACTGTGAAAACTGCAGCAACTGTTTAAGCAATGGAGAAGTGCAGGATAAGAGTATAGATGCACAGAAAGTTTTATCATGTATATATAGAATGAAAATAAAATTTGGCATAAATATGCTGGTAGATGTACTTCGTGGTTCAAAAAATAAAAAAGTCCTGCAATTTAATTTTGATAAATTATCTACTTATGGAATAATGAAAGATTATAAAGCTGATGATTTAAGAACGTTTATTAATACTTTAATTTCTCATGGGTATATATCAGTAAAGGAAGGAACCTATCCTGTACTTTTCTTAAATGAAAATTCAAGAAAAGTACTTATTGGAGAAGAAAAGGTTCTATTTAAAGAAACAAAAATTTCTAAAAAGCATGCTGAAAATAATGATTTATTATTATTGTTAAAAGAGTTGAGAAGCAGTATTGCAAGAGAGCATAAAGTACCTCCATATATAATATTTGGTGATATTACATTGCGTGAAATGGCAGAAAAGTATCCTTTAAATAAGGATGAAATGCTTAATATTACAGGTGTTGGAGAAGTGAAGTATAACAAATATGGTACAGCATTTACTGAAATTATCAGCAGATATGTTACAGAAAATAATATCAGCAAAGAAGTTTATGAAGATTCTAATGAAGAAAATCATAATGGATTTCTTAATGTTGAAACGGATAAAGAATTATTGAAACTTCTAAAAGAATACAGGGAAGAAAAGGCTCAGGAAACTTATAAGCTGCCAAGGCTTTTAATCTCAATTGATACATTAAAAGAAATAAGCGGAAGATATCCTAAGAATGAAGAAGAACTGAAAAATATAACTGGAATGGGGCCTAAAAAAATTGAATCATATGGAAAAGATATTATTGATATAGTTAATAAATATATATATGAAAATAATATTTCAAAGGAATTTATATATAAAGAAAAAAAGAAAATTATATTAGATAATGAAACAAGAAAGCATAATGAAATTGCTATGGATATGATAAAGCATGATATAAATTTAAACGATATAGCTCATGAGTTAGAAGTATCAGTTTCTACTATTTTAGGATATGCTGCAGATTATATAAAAGAGTATGGAGTAAGTGCAAAAACTTTAAATCTTCATTTGGAACAATATTATACATCTGATGAAGAAGAAGCAATTTTGAAAGTATGCAATGAAAATAACATTGATAAAATAAGTGAAATAAAACGAATGCTTCCTGATTATATTAAATATGATGCAATAAGAGCAGTGATTTTAAAATCATATTATTAAATAGGTAATAATGCTCAAATTGAATAATATATTTATTAAGAGTATAAATATATAGAGGAGTATATGTTCTTGAATCCTTATGATATTTTAGAAATTGATACAAATGCTTCACAACAAGAAATACAAAATAAATATAATGAACTGTTATTTGAGTATACTAATAGCAGTGATATTAATAAGGATGAAAAAATTAATTTATTAAATATGGCTTATGATGCACTTATAAGTCATGATATTTATAGAGAAGTAAGGGCTTTTATAGAAAATAAAAATTTTGTAGGAGCTCAGGCTAAACTAAATATAATTAATGACAGAACAAATGCAGAATGGAATTATCTGCAGGGATTTATTGCAGTGCAGAAAGGCTGGTTTGAATCTGGAATTAATTATTTGAAGAAGGCTGTAGAACTTGACCCTGATAATCCGGAGTATGTTAATAGCTTAAATACACTTCAGGCCAGAGTATTTGATTATGCATCAAGATATATTAACAGAGGAATCAGGCACAATGTACCTAACAATATGAATGGGTGTGGCGGTGGAAACAATAATGGTGGTATGTGTTGATAAGTAAATAATTTATGTTAAACAACGTATTAAATTTGATGCAGATTTAATACGTTATTTGCATCATAATATAGTTCCATGATATAATGAATCTCCATGAAAAATATGTAAAGAAGTGAAAAAATGAAAATAAATGACTTAGAAAATCAGATATTACGATATTCATCAAAATATAAAATTGAATATGCTAAAAATAATATTAATAATGAAGTTATGGATATAACCATTAATAAGAATGGACATGAATTTGATGTTTATGGAAAGTTCAAAGAAGAAAAAACAAAAGTAATGACATGTCATCTTAAGATTAATACATTAAATGGCATTACATATTCTAAATGCTCATGTTCCATGCATAAGGAAAGCTTAAGGAATAATGCAGATATTTATTTATGTGAGCATCTTACTCTTGCTGCATATAAGTTTTTAGAAAAATTGAAAGAAAAGGTTCGTTTATCCTCAAAAATTAAAAAGAAAAATGATTTCTTTGAATTTATGACTGGTGAGAAGAAAAATAGAATATGCTTAGATATTAACTATGTCTTAAAACCATTAAAAAAGGAGAAAAGAGATTTTTATGTATTAACAATTAACATTGTTAATAATGATAAAAAATATTTTCCCAAAGAGTTAAAACAATTTTTAAAAAGTGCAGTACTAAATGGAAATTATATTTTTAATAATGAATTTGAGTATTCAAAAGATACATATTATTTTGATAAAAGTAATGAGAATGTTTTGGAATATTTATATGAAAAAGCTTGTGATAATCAAATTACAGATAATCATATAATTATTGACAGTATATTTATAAGAAAATTTTTTGAAAAGCTTGTTGGAAAAAAAGTACAAATATATATTAATGAAATACCATATATATGTACAATATATAATGAAAAAATTCCATTATCATTTACAATAAAAGAAAAAGATAGAAATTATATTTTATTAACTCAGAAAATACTGCCCATAAACTTAAACAGCAGGTATGATGTCTATTTTTATAATAAAAGCATTTATATTTTAGATGATATTATGATTGGTTACTATAAAGGATTAATTAAAGAATTTTCCATTAATAAATATATTGTAATAGAAAAAACACAGCCTTTTATTAAAATAAAACAATTGATAGATTTGCTTTATAAGCTGGGGAAAAGGGTTTCACTAGATGAAGGGATTATTAAAAAAATATCATCAGAAAGTACTGTGGAATTTTTATTTTATAGAGAAGATTCTAAATATTTATGTAATCCCATAATTATAAGTGGAAATAAAAAGTATAATTATAATGAAGTTATAGAGGAGAAAAACTATAAAAACATAGTATTTAAAATTGAAAGTATTTTAAATAAGAGCAGATTTTATTACATAGAGGGAAAATTTAAATTTTTGGGAGATGATAACGAGTTTTATATATTCTTAAAAAATGGAATACAGGCTTTGAGAAAAACTGGTGTCATTAACATAAATGAGCAGGATGAATTCTATGAATTTAAGGATATTTCTCTTGATTTGATTTCCATTAAGAATAATAATTTTTATATTGAAGGTTTTAGTCAAAGTCAATTTAACAATATTATTGATGCCTACAATAATAATGAAAGCTTTATAAAAACAGAAGATGGAAGATTTATTGATTTAAGTAGTGAACCATGTATTAAGCTTTTAGATGCTGTAAATATTATTGGTATAAATAATAGAGCTGACAATTTTAAGATACTTTATTTATCTGAAAAGATAAAAAATGAAAATGACTATTTAAATTTGAAAGAAAATATAAAGAATTATTTAAGCTGTAATAATAGGGCTTATAATAGTGAGGCTGTTCTTCCGGATTCGTTAATGAACAGTCTTAAGGAATATCAAAAAGAAGGTGTCAGATGGTTTAAAAAACTCAGCAATATGAATCTTGGAGGAATATTAAGTGATGATATGGGTCTTGGAAAGACAATTCAGACTATAGCCTTTTTATGTAGTGAACCTTTAAAAAACACTTTAATAGTAATGCCTGCATCACTTATATATAACTGGAAAAATGAGATTAATAAATTTGCACCAGATTTAAAAGTAGGAATTGCTTATGGCAGTCTTGAGGAAAGGATTAACATTATAAATTCATACAAAGATTATAATATTATCTTAACAAGCTACAATACATTAAATAATGATATAGAAAAATATAAAAGTCATAAGTTTAATTATCTTATATTAGATGAAGGACAGTATATAAATAATTATAAAGTAATTTCAGCTAAAAACGTTAGAAAAATTAATGCTGAAAGCAGATTTATATTAAGCGGAACACCTGTTGAAAATAATCTTACTGAGTTATGGTCTTTATTTGATTTTATTCTGCCTGGGCTTTTGGGTGGATTAAATGAATTTAAAGACAAGTTTTTAAAGAATAAGAATGGAACAAAGGAATTAAAACTACTCATTTCTCCATATATTTTAAAAAGAGAAAAAAGTAAAGTTTTAAGAATGCCGCAGAAAAGAGAATATAATATACCTGTCTTTATGAAAAAAACTCAGAAAAACTTTTATGAGAAATTTTTAATTGAGACAAGACAAAAATTAAGTGAAAATGATAATACAATAAATCTGTTATCATATCTTACAAAACTGCGTCAGGCATGTCTTGATCCATGCCTTATAGATATTAATTATACAGCAAGTAATGCAAAGATCAGCTTATGCAGAAAAATTATAAGCAATAAAATATCAAAACATAAAATACTTGTTTTTTCCCAATATACATCTATTTTGAAAAAATTAAAAACTGAATTGGATAAAGAAAAATATAGCTGCAGTTATCTTGACGGAGCTGTTTCTGCAAAGGACAGAATAAAGTTAGTAAATGAATTTAATGAGAAAAGTGAGAATTCCATATTTCTTATTTCATTAAAAGCAGGCGGCACAGGACTTAATTTAACCAGTGCTGATGTAATAATACATTTTGATCCATGGTATAATCCATATGTTGAAAGTCAGGCAAGTGACAGAGCACATAGAATAGGGCAGGAAAATGATGTCTATGTTTATAAACTAATTTTAAAAAATACAATTGAAGAGCGCATAATAGAATTGCAGAAAGAGAAAAAACAATTAATTGAGAGTGTAATTAATGGAAATAATATAAATAACTGGCAGCTTAATAAAGAAGAAATAATTAATATAATTTTAAGATAATATTATTATTAAATAAATAAAATTATGGTATTATATATATTTATTGAGATAAAAAATAAGATTTAAATGAAAATAGTACCCAAATTATATTTAGTGGGTGTATAATATATTGAACGGAAAGGAGCAGGGGGTATGCTCGAATGTGTCTTAAGAGAATTAAACTTAAGTGAATCTATGGATGCTGACTATCTTATTGAGAAGCATATGCCATTTATAGTAAAGACAATATCAGAAGTTACAGGAAGATATGTTTCGTGTGAAAATGATGAAGAGGTTAGTGTTGGATTGCTTGCTTTTAATGAAGCAATTGAAAGATTTGACGATGATAAAGGACATTTCTTATCTTTTGCAAAACTTGTTATCTCAAGTAGAATAAAAAACTATTTAAAAAGTGAGAACCGTCATCAGCATACATCATTTGACGAGCTTGTTGATAATGGAATGGATCTTAGAGATGAATATGTTGAAAAAGAAGAAGAAAATAAAGAGCTGGTAGATGAAATAACACTGTTCAAAGAAAAAATCAGTTCCTTTGGGTTCGGCTTGGAAGAATTAGTTGAGGAAGCTCCCAAGCAGCAGGCAACAAGAATAAATGCAATTAATTTATCAAGACAGATTAGCAATGAGCAGGATCTTGTTGATTTTATGAATGAGAAAAAAAGGCTGCCAATCAGTAAAATAGTTTCACGATTTGATGTTACTGAAAAAGTGGTAAAAAGAAGCAAGAAATTTATTATTTCTGTAGTAATAATAATTACAGATAATATGAGCTTGTTAAAAAACTGGATAAGGAAGTAGGTGATAAAGTGAATAAAGGTATTGTAATGGAAGTCAAATCGGATTATGCAATTATTATGAATGAATCTGGTTTTATGGAAAAAATAACAAAGAAGAAAAATATGAATATAGGACAAAAAATATTTTATTTTGATGAAGATATAGTAAAAGCAAATAATGTTGTATATTTGAAGAGACATTCTTTCATGAAAGCTATAACTTCAATAGCAGCACTGCTTTTTATAGCATTTACTTTTTTTTACCAGATATCATATAAAGAAGAAGCATATGCAGTTGTAAGTCTGGATATTAATCCAAGTATTCAGATAGAAGTAGATAGTGACAAGAATATAATTAAAATTGAAGGCATGAATGAAGATGGTAAAAATCTCGATTATAGTGGAATAGAAGGATTAAATATAGAACAGGGAATAGAAAAGATAAAAGATCAGCTTGTACAAAAGAAATATCTGGAAAACAATAAGGATGTTCTTGTAGCATTTGCTTTAGTTGGAAATGAAGATGATGATAATTATGAAGAAACAATTAAAGGAGCAATAAAATCATCATTTAAATCTGAAACTGTAACATTTGTTAAAGGAAAACAGGAAGATATTGCTGAAGCAAAAACAAAAGGAATTAGTCTTGGAAGATATGAAGCAGTTCAAATAGCAGGAGAAAGCAGCAAAGAGCCATTAGATACTGCACCAGTTAAGGAAATAACTGAACTTATTAAAGATAAGGTAAATGTAGTACAATGGGCTGAGGAACCAGTAAAGATAGAAGGGACTACTGTAGTGGATGATTCTAGTAAAGATAAGAAAGATAATAATATTACAGAAACCGAAACTCCAAGCAGCTCTAGTATATCAAATGAAGTAAGCAATACTCCTCAGATATCTAATGAAGAAAGCAGTTCAGATATTCAGGGTGAAAATGTAGATAATAATGTATCTGATAAACCAAAAGAAGATGTAACTTTAAATGTTCAGCCTGATCCACAGCCAGAACCAGAATATACTGATTCTGTTCCTGAAGCTGATTTAACAGAAGAGCCCATAAAGGAACCAGCAACTTCAACAGGAAATGCTGAAGATAGTGGGATTTTAGAAGAAACTAATATACCTTCTGAAAATAATGAAGAAATACAATAATAAGCATGATATTATAATATTTTTGGGAAAGAATAAGCAGTATTATGTTTTTGAAGAGTCAATGATAATTGGCTTTTCTTTTTTTATTTTATTTAACATGATGAAAATATATGATATATTAATTAGTGAAAATGTTAATAATTTAAACTTTTAGAATTGGGGAGACAAAATGAATATAAGACAATATTTACAAGAAAATATTTTACTGACAGATGGGGCAATGGGAACATATTATTCTGAGTTAACTGGTAATGATGTATCTTATTGTGAATTAGGTAATCTTAATGATAAAGAAACAATAAAAGAAATACATGAAAAATATATAAATGCTGGGGCAAAGCTTATAAGGACAAATACCTTTTCATGTAATACATATGATTTAGGGGTTAATTTAAAAAAACTTAAAGAAATAATAACATCTGGAATAAATATTGCAAAAGAAGCTGCCGAAGGACGTTCTGTATTTATTGGCGGAAGTATTGGACCCATTAGAGATGAAAATAATCTGGATGAATATAACGAAGAAATTTTTGAGCAGTATAAGTATATTGCAGATATATTTATGGAAAATGGTATTGATATTTTTATTTTTGAAACTTACAGCAGTATAACATATATAGATAAAATTTGTTCATATATAAAAAGTAAAAATAATGATGCATTTATATTAACATCTTTTGCCTTTAATCCGGATAGATTTACAAGAGACGGATATAGTTTGAAAAAGATATTTTCTTTTCTTGAAGAAATTAAAGATATAGATGCATATGGACTAAACTGTGGTTCTGGTCCAAGCTACTTGACGGATATGGCAAAAACAGTATGCAAAAAAAATAAAATAATTTCTGTATTACCAAATGCAGGTTTTCCTGAAATTATACACGAAAGAACTTTATATCCAAATAACCCATCTTATTTTGCTAAAAGAGTTAAGGTTTTAAAAGATTATGGAATTTCTATATTAGGAGGCTGCTGTGGAACTAACCCTCATTATATAAAGAAATTATCTGAAACTATTGAATTAAAAAAGAAGGATAATAAATTAAATTCGTATAATAATATTGATGAAAAAAAGAGTTCATTACAAAAGAATAAGAATTCATTTAAAGAAAAACTTGAAAAAAATGAATTTTGTATAGCAGTAGAATTATCACCTCCAATGGATATTGACATGACTAAGATTATAAATGGTGCAAAATTATGCAGGGAAAATAATATTGATATAGTAACAATTCCAGATTCGCCAATGTCAAGAGTACGTGCTGATTCTTTAATTATTGCATCTAAAATAAGGCGGGAAATAGGAATTGAAGTTATGCCTCACATATGCTGCAGGGATAAGAATACAAATGCAATAAGATCAGGAATTATGGGAAATTATATTGATGATATAAGAAACATATTATGCCTTACAGGAGATCCTGTTTCAGATGCCAGTGCACCTAATACAAAGAGTGTATTTAACTTAAATTCATTTAGGCTTTTAGAACTGGTTAATAATATGAATGAAGAATTATTTGAACATGATAATATTTATTATGGAGCAGCTTTGAATTTAAATGTAAGAAATAAGGAAGTTGAATACCAAAGAATGTTAAAGAAAATTGAAAAAGGTGCAAAATTTTTTCTTACTCAGCCTATATATGATGATGATGCAATAGATTTTTTAAAGACAATAAAGTCACGTATAGACGTAAAAATATTAGCAGGAGTACTTCCTATAGTAAGTTATAAAAATGCTATGTTTCTGAATAATGAACTTCCAGGAGTTACCATACCAAAAGCATATATAGAACGGTTTAAACCAGATATGACAAAGGAAGAAGGACAGAAGATAGGAGAAGAAATTGCAGTTGATATGTGCAGAAAATTAAAAGATATAAGTGATGGATTATATTTTATTGCACCATTTTACAGAGTGAATATGATAATGGATATTATAAATCAAATAAAATAATCAAAAGAATAGTAATGTCTGTAATTAATGCAGGCATTACTATTTTTTAACTGAAATATTATGACTGTTTTTTGAATATTTAGCATTAAGAAAGGCGCTTATTATAATTAATACATAACCTATTACTGCTAGATAGTCAGGCAGATCTTGAAAGATAAAGTAATCATAGATTCCTGAAAAGATTAAAGCACTATAATCATAGATGGCTATGTTTGATGCAGGGCAGCTGCTATATGCTCGTGTTAAAAATAACTGTCCAAAAGCTATACAAAAGCCTCCAAATATCATATAAATTACTGAAGAAGTTGATAATAAATATCTAAAATTAATAAGAGAAAATGGAAGGTTTATTAGTAATGAAAAAAATAAATTATAAAATATTACTGTATAGGCAGATTCGCTATGTCCAATTAAGCGTATCATAAAAAAAGCAGTAGCAGCTAAAGCAGAAGATAAAATTCCAACTAAAAAAGGCAGTATAGATATATTAAGACAAGGTTTAATAATTAATAACATACCTATTAAGGTAAATATAAATAATATTATTTGTTTTGCAGATATTTTGTCTTTAAGAAATAAATATCCTAATACGGATGCAAATAAAGGACTTAATTTGTTTAGCATTGTGGATTGAGCAAGGCATAAATGCTCAATGCTATAATAGAGGAGTATTAATGAACAGCTGCCACATAAGCCTCTTAATAAAAGAAGTTTTTGATTTTTTTTATTGCCCCAAAAGGATGTTTTCTGTTTAAGAATAACTACACTTATAATAAATATAGCAATAAAATTTGAAATGAAACTTTTTTGAAAAGGGGTTATTGATGAAGCACATTTGCTCAGCATATATAATGTTGCAAACATAAAGGATGAGGTAACCATATAAACAATAGGTTTTGCATTATTGTTCAAGACAAGAACCTCCTTTCTTAAATATTTAAATATATTATGTGCTTTTTTGTTTTAAATATTCATTTAGTTAAAAATATAGTATTATAATAGGAGAATGTATTAAATAGGAGGAAAATTAAGAGCTATGATAAAGAAACCTGTGAAAAAAACTGCTGTTATACATGATTTAAGCGGAGTTGGAAGAGCTGCATTAACTAATATTATACCTGTATTATCTATTATGGGGCTTGAAGTATGTCCTGTGCCAACAATGATATTAAGCACTCATACAGGTGGGTTTGGAAAACCATATATTATGGAATGTAGTGATTATGTTAAGAATGCTTTCAGTCATTATGATAAATGTAATATAGAGTTTGATGGAATACTTATTGGTTATCTTGGAACAATAAAAAATATTAAAGATATTGAAATGTCCATTAAAGATTATAAATTAAATAATAAATGTATTATTTTTGATCCCATATGTGGTGATAACGGGAAATTATACAGTAATTTTAATGATGAATATGTGAATAATTTAAAACAGATAATTAAGTATAGTCATGTTATAACACCTAATTATACAGAAGCATGTTTGATTGCAGGATGTGATATGAGAAACAAAATTTCTGAAAAAGATATTCTGCTATTATGCAGAACAATCAGTTCAAAGTATGAATGCAGCAATATAATAATAACCAGTGTCCCTGTAGAGTCTGATGATAAAATTGGCACATTTGTATATACTGAAAATGAGTATAAAATGATTGTAAATAAGCGAATTATCAAAAGTTATCCAGGTACTGGTGATATTTTTACTTCAGTATTATTTGGCAGATTTATGAATGGTTTATCATTAATTGAAAGTGCAGAAAGTGCATGTGAGTTTGTATCTTATGCTATAAGTGAAAGCAGTAAATATGAGTATGATACTAAAGAAGGTATATTGCTTGAATCATGTTTGAAAAAATTGATATAAAACAATCAAAAAAAATTAAAAAAAATCAAAAATATTAATAAAATTAATATTTTTGATTTTTTTTGACTGAAAATGATTGATTTTTGAACGAAATAGATGTATTATAAATATAGAAAGGAGATGATAAAATGTTTACAGAAGAAAGACAGGATATTATTCTTCGCGAATTAAAAATGCAGGGGATAGTTTCAGTAACGTATCTGACAGATTTATTACAAGCATCAGAATCAACCATAAGAAGAGATTTAATTTATCTTCATAATAAAGGAATGCTTAAAAAAGTACATGGTGGAGCCGTACTTATTGAAGAAAATTGTATAGATGATTCTAAAGTAAATGTTCGAAAAGCTTTAAATTTAAATGACAAAAAGAAAATTGCACTTTCTGCATCAAGTTTAATTGAGGAAAATGATGTTATTTATATAGATGCAGGAACAACTACAGAATTATTAATAGACTGTATAAAGCTTAAGAATATTAGTGTAGTAACAAATGGAATTGTTCATGCAAAAAAATTATTAGAAAAAGGAATAAATACTTACATTTTAGGTGGAAAAATAAAAGCAACAACTGAAGCTGTAGTTGGAAGCAAGGCTGTTTATGATGTAAATAAATATAATTTTACTAAAGGTTTTTTTGGAACTAATGGAATTTCAAATGAAAAAGGATATACTACACCTGATATTGAAGAAGGTATGGTGAAAAGAGCTGCAGTAAAAAGATGCAGAAATGCATATATTCTTGCAGATGTATCAAAATGTGAACGAATTTCATTTGTGACTTTTGCAGAAATTGATGAATGTTCATTAATAACCACAGGATTAAATGATAAGAATAAGTATAATACTAATGTAATAGGAGTGATATAATGATAAATACAATAACATTAAACCCATCGTTAGATTATGTTGTAAATGTTAACGATTTCAAAACAGGCAGTGTTAACAGATCAACAAGTGAAAATATATATGCAGGGGGCAAAGGGATAAATGTTTCAATTGTTTTAAATAATTTAGGTGTAGATAATAAAGCACTTGGATTTATAGCAGGTTTTACTGGTGATGAAATTGTAAGACAGGTAAAACAGCACAATGTTAAATGTGATTTTATAAGATTAAAAGAAGGCAATTCAAGAATAAATGTAAAGCTTAGAAGTGATGAAGAAACCGAAATTAATGGTAATGGACCAAATATAAGTGATGTAGAATTAAATATGCTTTTTGAAAAAATATCAAAATTAGGCAAGGGTGATTATCTTGTGATTTCTGGAAGCATACCTTCAAGTCTTCCAAGTGATATTTATGAAAGACTTATTGAAAGTGTATTAGAAAAAGAAGTTGAATTTATAGTAGATGCCACAAAAGATCTTTTATTAAAAGTATTAAAATATAAACCATTTTTAATAAAACCAAATCATCATGAACTTGCAGAAATGTTTAATGTTACTTTAAATAATAATGATGATATTATTAAATATGGCAAGAAACTTCAGGAAATGGGAGCAAAAAATGTGTTAATTTCAATGGCTGGAAATGGAGCTATTCTTATACCTGAAAAAGGAGAGCCTATGCACAGAGATGTACCAAAGGGAATATTAAAAAATTCAGTTGGTGCAGGAGATTCAATGGTTGCAGGTTTCATAGCAGGCTTTTTAAAGAATAATAATATTTATGAAGCTTTTAAAAAAGGAATAGCAACAGGAAGTGCAAGTGCATTTTCAGAAGAACTTGCTACTAAAGAAGAAGTTGATGACTTATTAGAACAAATGAATTAATTTTAATATCTGCACACAAAATGAAAATAATTACAAAAAATAGGAGGAATGAGTTATGAGAATTGTAGACTTATTGCAAAAACAAGGAATTAATTTAGACATTAAACCTGCAGATAAGAAAGAATGTATTGATATTCTGGTTGATTTAATGGATGAAACAGGAAATTTAAGTGATAAAAAAGAATACAAAAAAGCAATTCTTGCAAGAGAGGAATTAAGCACAACAGGTATTGGTGACGGAATTGCTATACCACATGGTAAAACAAGTGCTGTAAAAAGAGCATCACTTGCTGCAGGAGTATGTAAAGAAGGTGTAAATTATGATGCTTTAGATGGAATGCCTGCACATCTTTTCTTTATGATTGCAGTTCCAGATAATAGTGATAATCTTCACTTGGAAGTCTTGGCAAGATTATCTACAATATTAATGGATGAGTCATTTAGAAAAACTTTAATTGAATGTACTAATAAAGATGAATTTTTAAAATTAATAGATGCTAAAGAATCTGAAAAATTCCCAGACGAAGTAAAAGATGAAGCAACCAGTTCATTATCAAATGGTAATTACAGAGTTTTAGCTGTAACAGCTTGTCCAACAGGAATTGCACATACTTATATGGCAGCAGAAAGTTTAGAAAATAAAGCTAAAGAAATGGGAATATCAATAAAAGTAGAAACAAATGGTTCTGGCGGTGCTAAAAATGTTTTAACTAAAGAAGAGATTAAAAATGCTGAATGTATAATTATTGCAGCTGATAAAAAAGTTGAAATGGCAAGATTTGATGGCAAAAAGGTTATACAAACTAAGGTTGCAGATGGTATACATAAAGCTTCTGAATTACTTCAAAGGGCAGTAAGTGGAGAGGCGCATATATATTATCATAATGGTGGAACATCAATTGAAAATGATTCAGCTGAAAGTGAAGGAATGGGACATAAGATATATAAGCATTTGATGAATGGTGTATCACATATGCTTCCATTTGTAATTGGCGGAGGTATCCTAATAGCATTAGCTTTTCTTTTAGATGATTATTCAATTAATCCGTCTAATTTTGGTATGAATACGCCAATTGCCGCATTCTTAAAAACTATTGGCGGCGAAGCATTTGGATTTATGTTGCCTGTACTTGCTGGATTTATTGCAATGAGTATAGCAGACAGACCAGGTCTTGCAGTTGGATTCGTTGGTGGCGTTATTGCTAAAGCAGGTACAACATATTCAAGCTGTTTTGACAGCAGTATTTCTCCAGTAAGTGGAGGTTTCTTAGGTGCATTATTTGCAGGTTTTGCAGCAGGTTATTTGGTTCTTGGATTAAAGAAATTGTTTGATTATTTACCAGATGCTTTAGAAGGATTAAAACCAACGTTATTATATCCTTTCTTTGGAATTGGTTTAATTGGTCTTATTATGGTATTTGTAAACCCATTCTTTGGAGCAATAAATAATGGTATAACTTATTTTTTAAATTCAATGGGTGGAACAAGCAGAGTTTTACTTGGAATAGTTGTAGCAGGAATGATGGCAATAGATATGGGTGGTCCATTTAACAAGGCAGCTTATGTGTTTGGTACAGCTTCACTTGCTACTGGAAACTATGAAGTTATGGCAGCAGTAATGGCCGGAGGTATGGTTCCGCCACTTGCAATTGCTTTAGCTACTACATTCTTTGGTAACAGATTTACTGAAAATGAAAGAAAATCAGGACTTACAAACTACATTATGGGATTATCATTTATAACTGAAGGTGCAATTCCATTTGCGGCTGCTGATCCCATAAGAGTAATACCTTCATGTGTAATTGGTTCAGCTGTAGCTGGTGCAATGTCAATGATATTTAATTGTACATTAATGGCACCTCATGGTGGAATATTTGTAGTTCCTGTTATAGGAAGTCCGCTTCTATACATATTATCAGTAGCTGCAGGTGCAGTTGTTGGTATGATATTACTTGCAGTATTGAAAAAGCCTGTAAAAAAGTAATTTAAATATTAAGAGGGACTGCTACACTAAATAATCAGTGTGCAGCCCATTTTCTTTTTTATAAATCATAATTTGAACTAAGAACTAAGGACTAAAAACTAAGAGTTTCGGAGAAAAATCTTTCAGATTTTT
>CAZLOP010000003.1:0-18350 GCA_964561205.1 uncultured Clostridium sp.
TCCTTCGCATTCCCACTTACGAATAATTACATCCTTTTCATCCGAAGCTAATGGTTCAAAATTATTCAAATTAATTCCATTATTAATGACTGTAATTCTCTTGGCAGCAACCTTGTATTCTTCTATTAACAACTCTTTTAAATCTGTTGAAACAGAAATAATCGGGAAACGGATAGTACGCAAAATCATTTTAAACAAATAAAAAGGATATATGAAGCACTTATTAACTGAAAGGAGAAAAATGAATAATGATAAATAGTCTTTATGGGTCAATTATTATAACTTATAGATGTAATGCAAGATGTAATATGTGTAACTGCTATAAAGATCCGTCTAATCCAGCAGATGAAATGAGTATTGAACTTATAAAAAAACTACCTGAAATGAAATTTGCTAATATTACAGGAGGAGAGCCATTTACAAGACTGGATATAGATGAGATTGTTGAAGAATTGTATAAAAAAACTAAACGTATAGTTATATCAACTAATGGATCATATTCTGAAAGAATAATGGCTTTATGTGAAAAGTATCCTAACATAGGTATCAGAATAAGTATTGAAGGATTAAAAGATACAAATGATAGAATAAGAGGATTAAAAGACGGATGGGATAAAGGATATGACACATTAACAAGTCTTGTAAAAATGGGGCATAAAGATATTGGATTTGGAATGACAGTTCAGGATATAAATTGTAAAGATCTTATTCCACTTTATGATATATCAGATAAATTTGGAATGGAATTTGCAACGGCAGTTCTTCATAATTCCTTCTATTTCAGAAAAGAAACCAATAAAATTAATGATAAGCTTATGGTTGCAGAAGAATTTGAAAAGCTGATTAATAAACTTATTAAATCTCCTCATCCTAAAAAGTGGTTTAGAGCTTATTTTAATCATGGATTGATTAATTACATTTATGGCAATGAAAGATTGCTTCCTTGTGATATGGCTTCCAGCGGCTTCTTTATGGATCCGTTTGGTAATATACTTCCATGTAATGGTTCAAAAGAAAAATGGATTATGGGAAACTTAAACACACAGACATGGGATGAAATATGGCATTCAAAAGAAGCCGAAGAAGCAAGAAGAAAAGTAAAATCATGCAACAGAAACTGCTGGATGATAGGAAGTGCTGTACCAGCCATGAAGAAGAAGATAATAAAAACTTCAATGTGGGTTTTAAAACATAAAATTAAAGGAAAATATGAATTAAAGGAAAACAAGTTTATTAATTTGAAATAAATAATTTTCTGGAGGCATAAAATTGAAAATAGCAATGATAGGTCAAAAAGGCATTGCAACAGATGCAGGTGGAATTGAAAAACATGTTGAAAAGATTTCTGAATATATGGTACATAAGAAAAATAGAGTTATAGTTTATTATAGAAGTACTTTTGATAAAAGAAAAATAGATGTATTTAATGGAGTGGATTTAAAGAAAGTAAAAACAGTTAATATAAAATGTTTAAATGCAATAATATATACTGTTAAAGCTACAATAGATGCACTGATGAATAAGTATGATATATTTCATTATCATGGGTTAGGTCCTGCCTCTTTATGCTTTATACCTAAAATATTTAAGAAAAGAACAATTGTGACAATACATGGATATGATTATAAACGTGATAAATGGGGAAGATTTGCTAAAATATATTTACATTTTGGAGAATATGTGGCTTGTAATTGTGCAGATATGGTCATTGCAGTTTCAAAAGTAATCGAAACAGATATTATAAGAAGATACAGGAAAAGGAATAAATGGAATACTGTATTCATAGAAAATGGATGTGAATTTGATGATACAAAAGAAGATAGAGAAATAAAAAAATATAGTTTAAAAAAGGATGGATATATGCTGTTTGTAGGAAGACTTACGCCGGAAAAAGGCATCCATTATCTTATAGATGCATATAAAAACATGGATACTAATATAAAACTTGTTATTGCTGGGGGAAGCAGTTTTACAGATAATTATGTAAAAATGATAAAAAATAAAGCAGCAGGTAATAAAAATATTATTTTTACTGGAAATGTACACGGAGAACTTCTTAAAGAATTATATAAATATTGTCTGTTTTTTATTCTTCCTTCTCAGGTTGAAGGAATGTCTTTAGCACTTTTAGAAGCATTATCATATGGAAAGTACTGTGTTGTAAGTGACATAAAAGAAAACATGAGTGTCATATGTAAAAAACAACTTGGGACAGGTTTTCAATCAGGGAATTCCATGGATTTAAAAGAAAAATTAAATTTAGTAATAAAAGAAAAGCCATATGAAACGGGCAGCAATATAAGAAAAACTCATATAAAAAATCAATATAGCTGGGAAATAGCAGCTGAAAAAACATTGAATTTATATAAAAAGTTAGAAGAAAGCAGTTTCTGAATATATATTCAAGGGGGTATTATGAATCATAAAGAATTTAATGTAAAAAATATATTAATTATTTTAAAAGAAAATAAAATAAGCATAATTCTTATTACAATGATTGCAGTAATGATTTCAGTGTATATAAATATATATATTGCTAAGCCTTACTATGAAGTTAATACAAAAATTTTTGTGGGAAAAGAAAACAGCAAAGAGGCTGTATATAATTCTAATGATATTGAAGTGTATAAAAATTTAATAAAAACATATTCAGAAATTGTTATGACTGATGATTTTATCAGCAATTCATTAAAAAAAAATAAAATAAATATCAGCACAAATATAGTACAGGATAGATTAAGTGTTACACCAGGAGCAGAAACACAGATTTTGGGAATATCATATGTTTCCTATGATAAAAATGAAGCACAAAAAGTGGTTGCTGCAATATCAAATGAAATTGTTGATGAAATGAAAGTATTAATTCCTAATATTAATACTAAAGTTATAGAAACTCCAAAGCTTCCGTCTCAGCCAGTAGGACCTAGAATAAAAATTAATATATTGGTATCCCTGGTTTGTGCATTAATAATGTCTATAGGGTTAGCATTTTTTAGAGAGTATATTAATAATAGTGTAAAAGATGCAGAAGCTGTTGAAACTGAGACAGGAATTAAGGTAATTGGTAAGATCCCTTTTAATAGAAAATGTAATGAAAAAATATTTAAAATAAACAGAATGAATCTTTTGGAAACACAGGAATATGAAATACTGTGTACAAGGATTGAGAAGTTAAAAGAGAAAGAACATATAAAAAGTATAGTAATTACAAGTGCAGATATTATGGAAGGAAAAAGCATAATAGCAGGTAATCTTTCATTAATGCTTGCAAATAGTGGACGAAAAGTCCTGCTTATAGAATGTAATTCCCGCAGGCCTATATTAAAAAACTATTTAAAACTTGATAAAGAATTGGGAATTACTGATATATTAACAGGAAACTGTGAAAAACATGAGGCTATGATAAAGTATACTTCTTTATTAACAATACTGATTAATGGCAGCAAAACAGATAATTTATTAGAACTCTTTTCATCATATAAAACTCAGGAAATTTTTGAAAGTTTTAAGGACGAATTTGATTACATTATTATTGACTCACCAGCTATAAAGCCTTTTACAGATTCAATATTATTATCTAAGAAAGCTGATGCAGCAATAATGGTAACCAGGGCATTAAAAACAGATATGGATTTATTATGTGAAAAATGCAGACTTTTAAATGACATGGGAGGAAGGATTGCAGGAATAATTTTAAATGGAGTGAGAAATAAGAGTATAAGAAAGTATGAAAAATATTATGGAACCAATTAATTTTGTTGATATTTTTTGTGGATTAGTTACAGCAATAATATTTTTATACTTTTTATTAAAAAATGATACAGCTTTAATATTTTTCACTTTATTTATTTCAATAATTCAGGGTTTTCTTATAGAAGAATTATATCTGCCAAGAATTATAAAATATATTCCTGACTTCCTATGTATATTAATATTTATTAAATGTTTATATAAATATTTTTATCTTAAGCAAAACATGAAGCATACCAGTATAGGTAAGATAATAATCTTATTATTTTTTGTACAGTTAATATCATTTTTTTTTAATGATTATAATATTTTAAAATATTTATGGGCAGTTAAAAATTGGTATAGATATTTTATGATTCTGTGGGGAACTTATTATCTTGATATAAAAGTAAATGAAAAAATTTTAGGCAGAATTTTAAAATGTATTTTAGCTGCTCAAATTATTACTATTATATATGAGTTCAAAACACCATATAAAATTATTATGGATAATCCTAATGATCGAATTTCTGGATTGTTTGGAAATAGAGGAACGGGAATAGCATTGATTTTATTGATTATGTTATTTTGTTTTGTATTATCCAGATATGTTCATGGCAAAGATAAAACCATTAAGAATGTATTGATGATACTGTTTATAATGTTTTTTCAATTCTCCCTTGGAGAAGTAAAGGCTGGATTTATTTTAACTCCAGCAATATTCATAATAATGTTTTTTTTAATGTGTTTTATTAATAAATCAAAGGAGAGACATTGGTGGAAGTTTATAAAAATACTATGTATAATGATGACTTTTCTTATTACTGGTTTTACTGTATATACTAGCATATATGGAAAATTTTCTCATATAAGTGATCTATATGATAAAGAATATTTAGAAAATACTTTATACAGAGGATCATATAATTCTGATGGGAAAATGATAAATAGATTAAATGGTCCTCAGACTGTTAAAAGAGTTATTCTGAATAAACCTTCAAAATTTCTTTTTGGAGTAGGTCTGGGAAATGCAGCACCTATTAATAATAAGATGCTTATGGGACAATATTATAAGAAATATGGATATCTTAATTATAACTTTTTCTTTATACCATATTATCTAATTGAAAATGGGTATGTGGGAACTTTGGTTTTGATAAGTATCATTATTACTTTACTATATAAATCTATAAAAGCATATTCTAGAAAACAGGAGGATTGTTGGATTATTTTAGGATATGAAGGATCAATATTCAGTATTTTATTCGCAATGATTTATAATTCAGCATTTGTAGAAATTCAGGTGGGAGCTGTGTTTTGGGCACTGTCAGGTATAGTTTTAAAAATAATAGAAGGAGAAAAAATGAAAAAGTAAAGGAGATAATGCATGCGGCCTTATGTGAGCATAATAGTTCCAGTATATAATGTGGAAAAGTATATTCATATATGTATTGATTCACTTATAAACCAATCTCTAAAAAATATAGAAATAATATTAATTGATGATGAATCTTCAGACAGCTGTGGATATATATGTGATGAATATAAAAAGCAGGATAACAGGATAAAAGTAATTCATAAGAAAAATGAAGGATTGGGAATGGCAAGAAACAGTGGACTAAAAATAGCACAGGGAGAATATATAGCCTTTGTAGATTCTGATGATTTTGTATCCTGCCATATGTATGAAATATTATATTTAAAATGCAAAGAGTGTAATGCAGATACATGCATATGTGGATATAAACACTACATTACAGATAAAAAAATCATATATGAAAAATTACCTGTTAACAATGACAGATATGAAAATGATGAAATAATAGATAACATTCTTATAAACATGATTGGTTCAGAGCCTCATTATCCTAAAGATGACTTTATTGGTATGAGTGTATGGAAAGGAATTTATTCAGCCGAGCTTATAAAGAAAAATAATTTAAAATTTGTTTCAGAAAGAAAATATATTTCAGAGGATATTATATTTCAAATTGATTATTTTAAATATTCAAAATGTACTGCTTTAATAAGCCAGTGTCTGTATTACTATAGAAACAACAATAAATCACTTACAAAAACATATAAAAAAGATAGATTTGAAAAAGAAAAATTTTTATATTATGAACTAGAAAAACGACTTAAAGAAGAAAACATATATGAAAGGAGTATATTAAGACTAAATAGAACATTTATTGGAAGAGTGCGAGTATGTATAGAGCAGGAAGCTCATTGTAATAAAAAAATTATTAACAGATTAAAAAGAATAAAGAAGATAACTGAAGATAAACTAGTGTGCAGAATTATTAATGTATATCCCATAAGAAAACTTCCATTTAAAAAATGTATTTTTTCCTATGGAGTAAAATTTAAATCTGCATTTTTTTTGTATGTTTTATGTAAATTAAATAATTTCAGACTTTAAGATAAGGAGATTATTTATGAGATTAGCATATCTTATTTTAGTTCATGATAATCCTGAACAGGTGAAGAGGCTGATTCAAAAATTTTCTGAAGATGTTTATGTTCATGTAGATAAAAAATGTAATATAAACGAGTTTTTTGTAAATGGAAGGAATATATTTTTTATAAAGGAAAGAGTGAATATTCACTGGGGAAGATATTCAATGGTTAAGGCAACATTGAATTTAATATATGAAGCTTACAAAAACTTAAAAGTATATGATTATTATATTTTACTTAGTGGTGCAGATTATTTAATACGAAGTGAAGAAAGTTTAAAGATGTTTTTAGAAAAAAATAAAGAGTATAGTTTCATTGAATATGAATCTATTGAAAATAATATGTATTTGAATAGAAGATATAAGAAATATACTTTGTTTGAAAGAAACAAATTTTTTGAAAAAGCTGTGACTAAAGTATTTAACATACTGGCAGAAGAAAGGCCGGTTTATAATTCCCTTAATATATATAAAGGATCTCAGTGGTGGTGTCTAAATAAGTGGGCAGTGGAATATATTATAAATTATATTAAGAATAATAAGGGCATAATAAGATATTTTAAATATACAGATATACCAGATGAAATGTTTTTTCAGACCATAATTCTTACAAATCATAATTTAAAAATAATAAATGATAATTTGAGTTATATAAGAATGAATGGAGCACATCCTTATTTGTTAAAAAAAACAGATTTATTAACCTTAAGAAGCAGTAAATATTTTTTTGCTCGAAAGTTTGACAGCAGGGTTGATAGTGAGATTTTAGACATACTTGATAAAGAAGAGTTTATTAAATAATTGTATTAATAATTAAGAAGTCAGGTGAATTGTATGAATAATGAAAAAGAACTGCTTATTGGTATTATAAAGGCATATATGAATAACCAGACAATAGATAAAAAATATTTTGAAAAAATAAAATGGGAAAAATTAATATCTTTAGCACATAAACAAAAGATGGATGTACTTGTATACAATATGATAAAAGATAATCTGAAAGGAGCAGTACCTGATAAAACTTTTAAGGCTATAAAAGATGAAATTATGAAATTAAAATTGTATAATGCAGTTCAGATATATAGTGCAGGAAAGGTTGTAAAAGAGTTAAAGGACAGGTTGTTTTGCTAAAAGGACTTATTTTAAGGAATTATTATAATAATCCAGAAGATAGAACCATGAATGATATAGATATATTAGTTAATATAAAAGATCACAGCAAAGTAAAAAAATATCTTATTGAAAGTGGATATAGTGAGACAGGGGACATGCATCCTATACATGAGGTATTTATCAGCAGACATAATGTAAAACTAGAAGTTCATTGGAAGCTGATTAATGATGAAGAATATTTTAATACAAAGGTAATAGAGTTTGAAAATAGTATTTGGAAAAAATTAACGATAACAGATTTTGAAGGAACTAAAGCTGAATCATTGAGCATTGAAGATTTAATAATATACCTTACAATCCATACAGCTGTACATGTGAAATATAGCGGCATTACATTACGTCATATATATGATATTGCACTTGTTATAAAAAAAGAAAATATAAATTGGGAAAGTTTGATGATTGGCATGGAAAAATATTCCGTGAGAGATTTTTTTGAAGGAATTCTCTTATTTATAGAAGAAGTTTTTTTAATTAGTTTTCCAGAGCATATATTTATAAAATTGAATAAGCAAGAAAAAAGTAAATATAAAAGGCTGTTTTTAAAATATATGTTTCAAAAAGATATGAATGTAGAATTAAAGGAAATGCAGTATATAAAAAGGTCTTATGAATATAATACAAAAGATAAAAAAATGAGCAGTGGAATTGCATGTATTGGAAAACTTATTACAGCTAATACAAATAACAACGTATCATGGGAAAATAGTTTAATGAAACCTATAGGAAGAATTAAGTATTGTATTAAAATCATATTTTCAGAAAAATTGAATATTATTAAATTGATAAGATGTGTAATTTGTGCTATTAAAATTGGATCTTACAAATATAAAATTATAAAAAAATTTGATTTGTAAGAGAATATTTCATGCATTTTTAAAATATATATAAAGTGAGTTAAGGGAAAATGGAGGTTGTGCTAGTGATAAGTGATGAATCAATAATAAAGATAAAAGACATAGCAGTAACAGATTTAGATGGTGAAAAAGTAATGATGGATATGGAGCAGGGACAGTATTTTATATTGAATAAAACTGGAGCAGCTATATGGGATGCATGTAAAAATGAAATAAGTGTAAGAGATTTAATTAATACTATTATGAATGAGTTTAATATAGATATTATAAAATGCAGAGAAAGCATAATAAGTTACTTAGCTGATTTAAAAGAAAAAGGTTTGGTAAAAATTTTATAAAATTTAATTAAATTAGTAATATATTTTTAAATTTAAAAATATATATATAGAGTGAAAGCGATAAGCTTTCAACATTATAAAAAATTTTAGGAGGTTATTTTAGTATGGAAAAAAAGACATGGGAAGAGCCAAAGGTTGAAAATTTAGATGTAAAGGACACAGAATATAGTTGTGGTGGAAAAACTCCTGGTAAGGACAGCTGTCATTAATACATCAGACTGTTAATAAAAAAGTGGGGAATAAATAAATTCCCTGCTTTTATAATACAAAAATAGGAGTATATATTTGTGAAAAAAATATATTATAAAATAAAAAAAATCTTTTTTCAATGTGATGATAAGCTTTTATATTTAAAGGCTTTTTTTATTACTGGTGTTATGCGGTTTATTATTGTGAATATGCCTTTCAAAAAATATAAAAATCTCCTTGGAAGACATAATGAACAAACTGAATATAATATAAGTAATGAAGAAGAAAAATATGCAGAAAAAATAGGATATATTATTGAAAGAATAAGCAGATATACATTATGGAAAAGCAATTGTTTTGTAAAAGCAATGACAGCTCAGAAACTTCTTTATGATAAAAAAATAGAAACAACATTATATATGGGCATATGTAATGATGATGCTCATAATATAACAGCACATGCATGGGTAAGATGTGGAAACATATTTGTTGTTGGTGGAGATGGAAAAGGTTATAAGGTAGCTGGAACATTTAGAAAGTCAATTAAAGAGGTGTAAATGAAAAGTTATTATTATAATATATTTGGATTTGTAATAAAGTCAGAATTTAAACTGGATCAGGCTGTTGAAGAAGATTCTGGTATTGAACCTGATATTTATATAAAGGAAGCTAAAATGCCGGAATGGATTACTGGTAAAATTGAAAAGGAAAATATAGTATGTGAATATAAGGAAAATGACTATTGGTTTTATTTAAAAGATATAGGAGTATATAGACTTTATAAAAAGAAATATATGTATGTACAGCCAGACGAAAATGCACAATTTGAGCATGTACAGTGTTTAATATTGGGAGGAGCTTTAGATCTTTTAATGTTTCAGCGAGGAATTATTTCTATGCATGGAGCAGCAATTAATATTAATGAAGAAGCAGTGTTTTTAACAGGACATAGTGGAGCTGGAAAATCCAGTCTTATGACAGAATTTTTATTAAATGGCTTTAAATATATATCAGATGATATAGGAGCAATAAGGATTATAGATGATAAAGTAAACATTATGCCAGCATATCCTCAGCAGAAATTATGCAGGGATGCAGCATTAAATTTTGGCTATGATTTAAATAAGCTTAGATACATTAATAAAGAAAGGGATAAATTTGCAATAAGCTCACGAAAATATTTTTATAACAAAAAACTTCCTCTAAAAGCTATATATGAAATTAAAGAGCATAATGGCGGGGATATAAGATTAGAAGAAGTTAAAGGAGCAGATAAATTAAAAGCAATAATAAATAGCATTTATGAAAGAGATATCTGTAAATATATAGGAATAAAAGATTCCTGTTTTAACACATTGTTAAAAACAGCTCAGCAGGCTTCATATTATATTATATATAGACCTAAAGAGAAATTTACAGTAAAAGATCAAATGAATATTATACTCAAAAATATTGTATAGAACACATTCAGTTTTATGAAAAATCAAGGAATGTCTTTAGAAAACAGAATGTTATAATACCGTTTTTAGCTGGTGTATAAATTTATTGCAATTTATCACGTATGGCCGCTAAAAACGGTATTTTTTTAGATAATATCCATTTATGCAGAGTAGTAAGCTGGAATTTGTGAGACAATTTTATGTAACTGTCTCATTTATTTCAAAAATGGAATTTTCAAGCTTAAATATTTTATTACAGAATTTTAAGGCAGCTGGCCTGTGAGTGATTATAAGACAAATAGGCTTATAGGAGAGAGCTGCAATATTTTTTAGAACTTTTAATTCTGTTGTTTCATCTAAAGAACTTGTTGCTTCATCTAAAATAAGTATAGGTGATTTTTTTAAGAGTCCGCGCGCTATACTTAATCGCTGGCATTGACCTTCAGAAATACCAACACTGTTTTCACCTAAGATTGTATAAAGATTATTTTTTAAGTTGGTGACAAAATTATACGCTTCTGATAATTTAAGTGCATCAATTATTTCATTTTTATTATAATGTGAGGACAAGAAACTTATATTTTCCATAATGCTTCCAGAAAATAATGTATTTCCTTGTGGAACATAGGATATTAAATTACGATGATATATATTAAGAGGTTCATTATTAATTAATATTTCTCCTGAATGTGGAGTTAAAAGTCCAAGAATAAGACGTATTAATGTAGTTTTACCTTGACCGGATGGACCGATTAAGCCGACTATATCTCCTGAATGTATAGAAAATGAAATATTATTTAATATGGATGTATCTTTTGTATAACTAAAACTTACATTCTTAAATGTTATTGAAATATTTCTGTTATATGAATGGGGCATCAGTAATTTACTAAATGAATAGTTCTCACAAGGCATAGTTTCAAGTTCAATAACTCTTTCAGAAGCAGCAAGAGCAGAAATAAACTGAGGAAATGCAGAAGCTAGACCATATATAGGCTGCTGTATATTTTTAAAAAGCTGCATTAATGCAGTAAGGCTGCCAAATGCAAAAGCTGATGCGGTACTTATTGAATAGGCACCCCATATAAGAACTATAAAAAAGCCTGTATAAGAACTTAATGAAAAGAAACCATTAGTACAGCAGGAAAGATAACTTCTTTTCATGTTTAGATTAAAACGTTCATTTTGAAGGTTTTGAAAATTGTTGAGCTTTAGTTTTTCAATACAGAAAGTTTTAATAATTAGAATATTGTTAAAACTTTCCTGCATGAATTTATTGTAAGATGATTCACATTTTTGAAGGCTTATATAATACGAATGCAGCTTGTGTCCATATATTTTACTAATAAAGATTAATAAAGGAAAAATAAATATTGCAACTAAACTTAAGCTTTCTGATAAAAAATGTATAGCAAAAAAGGAACTACAAAGCAGCAGGGATAATGAGAAAATATTGGGAATTGTTAAAACAATCATATCAACAATTGATGATATGTCATTGTTAATTCGGGTTAAAAAATCCATGCTATGATGTTTGTTGTGTTCAAGCCATGTGCTTCTTAGAATGTGTGAATAAATATTTTTCTGAAGTTCATTGCGAATTTTTTCAGAGCAGTATGTTGAAAATATACTATCTATAGATGTAAAAAGAATAGTTATTAATAATGATAATCCTAAAAGAATTATCCATCTGTTAACTAATGCTTTGTTTAGATTATATGCAGCATCAATAAGATATTTTGTACAGAGTGCAATAGAAACACTTATGAGAGACCTTATAGAGCATATAAAAATTATACATGTTATGTGAGGTATAAATTTTTTACATTGAGTGAAAACCCATTTAAAGCTAAAAAAATATTTTTTCATATGAAACCACCTTTATTTATATATAAAATCATGAATTTTAATTTTTGTAGCATCTGCATCAAATTTGTAATAGTAAATACCATTAATCATTACATTTTCTGAATCTTCGTTGCAAGGGAACATTTTCTCAGCAATGGTTTTATCCTTTAACTCAAGCATGTAGGCAGAAAAAGTAATAATTTCTGATTTATTTAAGTTAGTTTCTATAGTTGGAAGCAGGTCATCAAGAATGGAGATACTATCTTTTATATTCAGTTGTTCTAATTTTTTAATAACTTGATTTAGAATAGTTCTTTGCCTGGAGGTTCTTTTAAAATCGCCGCCTGCTGTATATCTTATACGTGAGTATGCAAGGGCTTGTGTTCCATCAGCATTAATTAAGCCAGGGGAAGTTATGCATGGCGAATTAGTATTGTTAATATGGTTTATAGATTCTATATAATAATTTATATATTTTAGTTCATCAGCAGTGACATTTATTGGAATACCTCCAATTTTATCTATTATTTTTGGAAATGATGAAAAATTAACACAAATATATCCGTCAAGCTGTATATGAAAATTGTTTTGTACAGTATAAAAAGAACCTTCTGCACCATTAAAAGCAAATGCATGGTTTATTTTATCCATATTATTTGAAGGATAAAGATGAACATAGGAATCACGTGCTATTGAAGAAAGTTTGATTTTACCATGTTCATTATCCAGAGTCATAATAATTATGCAGTCTGAACGACCATTTGCATTAGTAATATTATCAATTCCGAGAATAAGTAAGTTTACAATTCTATTATTTTTTTTCTGTTTGTTTTTAGATGGAATTGTATTCTCAGTGCTTAAGTGGGTTGAGTTTTCTGAAATTATATTTATTTTATCTATATAGTGATTTATAATTATACTAATTAAGAAACATAAAGTTATCCCAATACCAATAATTGAGAAAAGTATTTTTTTAAGAGTTATTTTTTTCAAGCTTTACCTCATATAAATATTGTTAACATTTAATTATATGCACAATAGGTTGAGAATATTGATATGCAATTAGAAAAAATATATATGGTATTAAATTAAATAATTAAAAAATTATTGCAAAAAAGAAAAAGTGGTGATATAATTAAAATGGTTGTTAATAAGCAGCTACATTTTATAAAGATTTATATATGAACATTTCTCCTAAGAGAAACTATTAGTAACTAAGTCTTTGATATTACGGAGGAATGTAAAAATGGAAGATAAGAAAATTATCTGTAAAGATTGTGGAAAAGAATTTGTATTCACAGTTGGAGAACAGGAATTCTACAAAGAAAAAGGTTTCGATAACGATCCAGTTAGATGCCCAGATTGTAGAAGAGCCAGAAAACAACAAAATAATAAAAGATAATTATTAAAATTGTGTTTTTGCCATAAAGTTTTGCTTTATGGTCTTTTTTTATGTAAATTAAAGTTAATATGATTATTTTGAAAATGTTTAATTTCATTGAATGTTTTTTATATGAAATAAAAATTATTCTATTTTAAATATTTTTTATTTATGTTACGACAGAATAAAAAATAATATATTTATATGTAATGTCGTAACTTATATTATTCATACATATATGGAAGTTAATTAAGATAAAATAATAATTGCAAGTGTTTTACATATATTGTAAAATTAAGTAAACAATTACCAAGAATATGAAAGGAGTAATATTTTAGATGCAAAAACTATTGAATGGTGTTCTTAATACAAAAAAAGATTTTTTCATATTAAGAAAAAATAAAGAGTTAATGGCAGATAAAATTATGGACTATAGTCCATCGCTAAAAGATGGTATATCAAAATATAAAAATGTTTGTATAAAATTTTTTATATCAGTTATGTTAGGGATTATTATAAACAAGTATATATTGGTTTCAGTAGTTTGTTTTGTAGCTGCAATATATTTTATAATATTAATGCTTAAATATACAAAATATGGAACAATATATAAAATAATAAAAAAACTTGCATGTGATATAACCTTTAAAGGAATTTATAATAAAGAAAAAATAGATTATATGGTAAATAATTATAAAAAGCAGTTTGGAGAAGAATGTGTTCAATATAAGGATCTTTGCAATGTAGTGAGACGATATGAAAAGTTTGTGTTAAAACTAGAGTATATAATTAGAGACTTGGAGATAGAAAGTGCACGTAAACATAAAGAAAAACAATTATTAAAAAAATATGCACCTGAAGAGCTTAAATTAATAGATAAAGATAATATACCTATTAGTAAAAATGAAATCGAAAACATAAAGATAAATACAGTAGAATGTAGAAATGATAAAAAAGGTTTAATATACAGTAATGAAGATGGAAAAGTGAAGGAAGCTAAGAAAGTTGTAGACTTTTTTAGTGAAGAAGAAAAAAATAGTACTGTAGTCTTAAAAAATAAAAGTGAAAGAAAGAATCTTACTATCTTTCTCTATAAAAGAAATGGAAATCTTCAAAATAATGCTTTATAAAAACAAGAGGCTGTCTCATTAATTTGTGGCAGCTTCTCCTTTATTCTGCAGATGAGAATTTGTATGTATGTTATAAATTATAAATAGTTTAATGCCGGAGCTGATTGTTTTTCACAGATTTTATAATAAAATCTAACAGTCAGGCATAAATAATGTTATAATATTGTATAAAGAAATAAGTAAACACTTGGAGGAAATTATGAAAAACGATATTATGATTATAGGTATAGCAGGCGGAAGTGGATCTGGAAAAACTACACTTGCTCAAAAAATAAAGGACTTCTTTCATGATGAAGTAGCTATTTTATGTCATGATTATTATTACAAATCAAATAGTGATATACCATTTGAAGAAAGAAAAAAATTAAATTATGATCACCCGAATTCTTTTGACACAGAACTTCTTATAGATCATTTAAAGAAGTTAAAAAAAGGTCAGACAATAAATCATCCAGTGTATTCTTTTGTAGAACATACACGTGTGAATGAAATAGTAGAAGTTCAGCCCAAAAAAGTTATTATTGTAGAAGGAATATTAATATTTGAAAATAAAGAGTTATGTGATTTGATGAATATTAAAGTTTTTGTTGATACTGATGCAGATGTAAGAATGATAAGAAGACTTCTTAGAGATGTAAAAGAAAGAGGAAGAGATCTTGATTCGGTTGTTAATCAATACTTAAGAACTGTTAAACCAATGCATGAAGAGTTTGTGGATCCAAGTAAAAAGCGTGCAGATATTATAATACCTGAAGGTGGAGCTAATATAGTTGCTTTAAATATGCTTTTAGAACAAATTAAAAATTTTATTAATGAGATTTAAATACAAATTAATGTCAATACTTATTTATATAACACTGTTAAGGAGCAGAATGTATGAAAATTAATTGGAATAATAAATATACAACAATTGCTGTATACAGCTTTTTAGTATGCTGTTCAGTAATCATATTTTATTTAGGAATATCAGAATTGGGAATTTTAATAAAAAAAATAAATGGAGCTTTAGCAATATTTCAACCATTTATAATAGGTTTTTGTATAGCATATCTTCTTAATTTTGTACTTAAATTTTTTGAAAATAAATTTAATAATATCAAATTTTACAATAACATGAATCTAAAGAATAGGCGTGCTATATCACTATTGTTTACTTATTTAACTGCATTTTTGGTAATTATGCTCTTTGTAAAATTTGTATTGCCACAGGTCATTGATAGTATTGTGGGGCTTGTAAATGATATTCCTTCATATATAAATGAAACAAATCGATTTGTAACTGGTCTTCTTAATGATTTGAATATTAATCAAAAGTATTTATTAAAGATAAGTCAAAATTTTAATCAATTTATTAATTATCTAATTAAAGCTGCAACTAATCTTTTTCCACTACTTGGAGGTGTGGTTACAACTATAGCATCAAGTATATGGAATATTATATTGGGAATAATAATTTCAATATATATGCTTAGTGATAAAGAAAGATTTTATGGCTTAAGCAAAAAAGTTATATATGGATTATTTCCTAATAATTTTTCAGAAAATATATTTAAAATAACTTATTTGAGTAATAGTACTTTTGGAAAGTTTTTAATGGGAAAAATAGTAGATTCATGTATTATAGGAATACTGACATTTTTTGTTTTAACAATATGTAAAATGCCATATACAATATTGGTATCAGTAATTATAGGAATAACAAATATTATTCCATTTTTTGGACCATTTATAGGTGCAGTACCATCATTTATTATAATTTTATTTGTATCACCTATAAAAGCATTATGGTTCTTGGTTATTATATTTTTAATTCAACAGTTAGATGGAAATATTATCGGTCCTAAAATACTTGGAGATTCTATTGGAATATCCGCATTTTGGATTTTATTTTCAATTATAGTTGCAGGAAAGTTTCTTGGAATTGTAGGTATGGTTATAGGGGTGCCATTATTTGCAGTGGTGTATACTCTGTTAAAAGAATTTATAGAAGGACTTCTGAAAAAGAAAAATATGAAGACAGAAACTAAAGATTATATATAAAAAATTATCGACAACAAACTGCTTTTTTAAAAAATAGAGAGGCGGTTTGTTGTTTGATTTTTAAAATAATAAATAAATGGCATGTTCATATTTAAAAAAGTAAACATTAAAAATAAAAAATATGTCATATAAAAAAATAGACATAGAAATATAAAAAATAATAGGTTGATTTTGGCAAAAATTATAGATATAATGTTTACAGAATATTATAAGGGGGATAAATATGAAAAAATTAACAAAAATATTATCAATGGCATTAGTACTAATGTTATCATTAACAGTTATGATTGGATGTGGTGGTCCAAAACTTACACCAGATCAAAGTGCAAAAATTGTACTTGATATTTTATTAAAAGGTGATAATTCACAAATTGCTGAAATTGGAATGACTCAAGAGGAATTTGAAGAGTGCAGACAGAAAATGGAACAATCAATGGAAGAGGCAATGACACAGACAGGTGGGTCAATGATTTCAGATGAAAGTAAAAAACTATTATTAGATGGTATATTAGAAGGTTTGACAAAAATGGAATATACCACTAAATTAGTATCAGAAGAAAAAGATACTGCTACAGTTGAAATAAGCATAAAATCTTTTGATATGGCAGAAATACAAAATAAATTAACAGAAGAAGTTCAAACTTATTATACTTCAAATCCATCAGCTACTCAAAGTGAATTATTTGACTTTACATTCCAAAAAGAAGCTGAGTTAATGAAGGCAGGAACTTTTAAATCAGAACCAACAACTATTACAGTTTCTTTAAGCAGTGATGGTAAAGTATGGGCACCTGATGAAGCTGCAATGACTAAAATAGGAAATTCTTTATTAGCATAATAGAAAAACAAAATGAGCTGTTGCATTAATTTGTAGCAGCTTTTTTTATATTCTGTAATATTAAAAACTTACAATAAAAAAGTTGGCTGCGCCATGTTTTTGCCTTAAAAATGCTGCCATGTTTATTCTGGCAGCATAATAAAAACATATATTACATTATTTCTTTTGGATTTGGACCATAATTATTTGTTCCTGATTCGCTATCAAGGCAGCAGAAAACTAACAGTACAATTGCTCCTACAAGTGGAACAAGAGCAATCAAATACCACCAGCCTGATTTACCCGAATCATGAAGTCTTCTTATTGTTACAGCTATTGTTGGAACTAATGTACCTAGAGAAAAAGCAAGTATTACAACTGCAGATAGAATAGATACTATAATAGTAAGTACACTATTATTAATTGCAGCAGTAATAGCTGTTAATATAAAACTAATAATTTCAAGTGCAATACCTATTATTACATAGAAAAGATAATACATCCAAAATTCTTTTCTTCTTGCTCTTCCGCTAAAAACAGCATACTTTTTTAAAACGTCTATAAAATAATTCATTTATTATTCCCCTCCTTCATAGTAATTATATTATATTAATCATAATTAGACAAATTATATTTTGTATACAATTTAAATCTGATAACAAATAATAAATATTAGTTATATATGCTTTTTGAGGCAATTAGTTTTGGATTATAACCATTATCTTTTAGTGCCTTTATTATTTGTTTTTTATGTTCACTGCCGAATGTTTCAAGAGTTATATCAAGTTCTACAGCACTGTTTCTATTTATATTAACAAACTGATTATGATCAAGTTTTACTATATTTCCCTGAGTTTCAGCAATTACATTTGATACTTTGGTTAATTCACCTGGCTTGTCAGGAAGAAGAACTGAAAGTGAGCAGATACGTTCTCTTTCAATTAAGCCAT
>CAZLOP010000004.1:0-16845 GCA_964561205.1 uncultured Clostridium sp.
GCAGGAAGGGATTTATTCGCTTATGCAGATGGCAAAAGTAAGTGCAGCTCTTGCTAAATTTGATGAGGCAGGCCTTTTGTATATTACAGTACTTACTGACCCTACAACAGGAGGAGTTACAGCAAGTTTTGCAATGGAAGGTGATATAATACTTAGTGAACCAAATGCACTGGTTGGTTTTGCAGGAAGGCGTGTAATAGAAAATACCATTAATGAAACTCTGCCTAAGAATTTTCAGAGGGCTGAATTTTTAATGGATAAGGGATTTGTTGATGCTATTGTTGAAAGAAAGAATTTAAGATCTACAATATATAATATTCTTATCTTACATGGGGTGAAGAAGAATGGATAAAGATTTTATTAAAGGAACATTGTCTCCATGGGACAAAGTTCAGATAGCAAGACACAAAGAAAGACCTAGCGGTTCTTATTATATAAATGATATTTTTAAAGATTTTATAGAATTTCATGGAGATAGAAATTTTGGTGATGATGCAGCAGTAATAGGAGGTATAGGTTCAGTTAATAATGTAAGCTGCACTGTAATTGCAATAACAAAAGGATCAAATACCAATGAAAATATAAAAAGAAACTTTGGTATGCCTAGTCCAGAAGGATATAGGAAAGCATTAAGACTTATGAAGCAGGCAGAAAAGTTTAAAAGACCAGTTGTATGTTTTGTAGATACACCAGGTGCTTTTCCTGGAAAGGGTGCTGAAGAAAGAGGACAGGGGGAAGCAATAGCCCGTAATCTTTTTGAACTCAGCAAATTGAAAACACCTATTCTTTCAATATTATGTGGTGAAGGTGGAAGTGGTGGTGCTTTAGCTTTAGCTGTTGCAGATAAAATTTTAATGCTTGAAAATGCTATATATTCAATACTTTCACCAGAAGGTTTTGCATCTATATTATGGAAGGATTCTTCAAGAGTAAAGGAAGCTGCAGAGGTTATGAAAATAACAGCAGCAGATTTAAAATCATTTAATATTATTGATGAAGTTATTGAAGAACCAAGAGGCGGTGCCCATAAGAATCCATCTAAGACAGCAGAAAATATTAGGCTGGCAATATTAAAATGGATTGAAGAAGAAAAAAATGTATCTATAAATGATATTGTAGAAAAAAGATATGAAAAATTCAGAAAAATGGGAAGTTTTTATTAATAAATAAAGGAAGCTGTCGCACTAAATAATTAGTGTACAGTTTCTTTTCTTTATTATAAATGCTAAGGAATAGAGCAAATTTTAATGTGACAGTTCTATTTATTTGATAACAATAAGAAAATTGACAAGAAATAATTGTTAATATATTATATAAGTAGTAAAAATGGGAAATGGTTGTATATAATAAGCAATGAGGCTTTTAATGAAAATATAATTTCATTGAGAGGCTTGTTTTTTAATGTATAGGAATTTATAAGATCATTTCTTAATGAAAAGTTATATAAATAGAGGCTTTAGCTAAATTAAAAAGGAGGAGTGATATGGAAAATATTATGATTTTGATAGCAGTAATACTTGTTTTATGTATTTTTGCAGATAGGTTTTCAAATAGGTTTGGAATGCCGGTTTTAATACTATTTATGTTTCTGGGAATGTTATTTGGAAGTGATGGAGTATTTAAGATTCCGTTTGATAATTATGGTAAAGCAAAGGAAATATGTGTTATTGCATTAGCATTTATAATGTTTTATGGTGGTTTTAATACAAAATGGTCTGTAGCAAAGTCAATAGCTGTAAAAGCTACTTTATTATCAACTGTTGGAGTGTTAATAACAGCAGGGATTACAATTTTGTTTTGTCATTATGTTTTGAAGATACCATTTACAGAAAGCTTTGCCATTGGGGCAGTATTAGGATCTACAGATGCAGCAAGTGTTTTTGCTATTTTAAGAAAGAAAAAATTGAACCTAAAGGATAAGACTGCATCTATTTTGGAAATAGAGAGTGGAAGTAATGATCCTGCAGCTTATGTGTTGACTATTGTAGCAATATATATTTTACGTGGAGATAATATGATGGAGATTCCGAAAATTATATTTTCCCAAATAGTATTTGGAATATTATTTGGGATTATAACTGCCATATCAGCTGTTTATATTATAAAAAAGACAGAAATAGTATCAGAAGGTTTAGATACTATTTTTATGATTACAGTTACACTGTTTTCTTTTGCTGTTCCTGAATTGATTGGAGGTAATGGATTCTTAAGTGTATATATTACTGGAATTATTATTGGAAATAGTTCAATTAGGAATAAAGATGTAATTATTCCCTTTTTTGATGGGGTTACAACACTGGCACAGATTTTAATATTTTTCTTATTGGGATTACTATCGTTTCCTCATATGATGGTAAGCGTTATTTCGGTAGCAGTTTTTATAACATTGTTCTTAAGTTTTGTTGCAAGACCAGCGGCTGTTTTTATGATTTTAAAGCCATTAAAATGCAGTTTGAATCAATGTCTTTTGATTACATGGTCAGGTCTTAGAGGAGCTGCATCTATTGTATTTTCAATAGTGATTATTGCAAGTGGAGTTAATATTAATATGGATATATTTCATATTGTATTTATGACAGCTGTATTTTCAGTTATGGTTCAAGGAAGTATGCTTCCTTGGATATCTAAAAAACTTAATATGATAGATGATGAATCAGATGTATATAAAACATTTAATGATTATAAAGAAGAGAATGGAATTGCATTAATGAGACTCTTTATTCCTAAAGGGCACAGCTGGGAAAGCAAAATGATTAGTGAAGTAAATATGCCTTTAGGATCCCTTGTGCTTATGATAAAAAGAAATCATATTACAATTGTGCCTAAAGGAAATACGATTATAAAGGCAGAAGATACTTTAATATTAAGTATTCCTCAATATGAATTTTCAGAAAACATAAATTTGAAAGAAATCAATATTGATAAATGTCATATGTGGGCAGACAAAACAATTGCAGAGTTATATCTTCCAGACAATGAGCTGATTGCAATGGTACGAAGAGGTAAAGAAAGTATTATACCAAGTGGAAAAACTAAACTGCAGGACGGAGATGTAGTTGTGACATTAAGTGAAGAGTGGGCTTAAAAATTTTATGTACATTTGTATTATGGAAACTTTACACGTATATTGAAATATGATAATATTAATTAAGATATTATTAAAAAAATGTATTAATATATAGTATTGTATCATAAAAGGAAAAGTTTTTTTGATATATGATTAATATTAGCTTTAGTTAAGAAATAAATAGGGGGATTATAATGATGTTAAAAAAGAGTAAAATAAGTGCAGTTCTTTGTGCAGTAATTCTTGGGACATGCTTAGTGGGATGCGGTGGAGCAGCTCAATCAGGAAATCAAAGTACAGGAAGTGCTTCTTCAGAAATGAAAAAAATAGGAGTTGTTCAATTAGTTCAGCATGATGCACTAGATGCTTCTAATAAAGGTTTTGTAGATGGACTAAAAGAAAAAGGATATGAGGAAGGAAAAAATGTTGAATTTGATCAGCAGAATGCTCAAGGTGAACAGGCAAATGCTCAAACAATCTGCAGTCAGTTTGTAAGTGGAAATAAAGATATGATATTTGCCATTGCTACACCAGCAGCACAGGCAGCTTACAATAGTACTAAAGATATGCCTATAGTATTTACAGCAGTTACTGATCCGGTATCAGCTGAAATAGCAAAAGACTGGAAGAGTTCTGGCACAAATGTAACAGGAACATCTGATAAAGTGCCAGTTGATGAACAAATTAAATTATTAAAACAATTACTTCCAGATGCAAAAACAGTTGGGGTAATTTACAATACATCTGAAACTAATTCAGTTATTCAGGTTGATGAATTAAAAAAAGCAGCAGAAGCTGAAGGTTTGGCAGTTAAAGAAATTGGTGTAACAAATGTTAATGAAATAAACCAAAATCTTAATAGTGCATTAAAAGAAATTGATGTTTTATATACACCTACAGATAATACTGTAGCATCTGCATATGATTTAGTTGGTAATACATGTGTAGAAGCGGGAATTCCGATAATAGGTGCAGAAGAAGCTGTAGTATCAAAAGGTGGATTAGCATCTATAGGTATTGATTACTATAGTTTAGGAAAAGAAGCAGGATATAAGGCAGCTGAAATACTAGATGGTAAAAAACCTTCAGAAGTTGAAATAACTACATTAAGCAAAATGTCATTTACAATTAACACAGATGTAGCTGCAAAACTTAACATTACAGTACCAGATGATATATTAAAGGATGCTAAAAAAGTAACTGGAGGCGTTAAATAGTGGGTGTTTTAATAAATGTTTTAGAACAAGGTCTGCTATTTTCCATTGTTGCTATTGCAGTATATATAACTTATAAAATATTGGATTTTCCTGATATGTCTGTTGATGGAACATTTCCTATGGGAGCTGCCATATGTTCAGCTCTTTTAGTTAAAGGCTTTAATCCTATAATTGCAATATTGGCGGCCTTTATAGGAGGTGCTTTTGCAGGAACTATAACAGGTTTTTTACATGTTAAACTTAAGATAGATAATCTTATGGCAGGAATACTGATGATGATAGCACTTTATTCAGTAAATTTAAGAATAATGGGAAAAGCTAATCTTCCATTATTTAATGTTGCCAATATATTTGATAATGAGGTTCCTAAAATTATTATAATAGCAATTACATTACTAGTTGTAAAAATACTTCTTGATTTGTATTTGAAGACTAAATCAGGCTTCTTGTTAAGAGCTGTTGGTGATAATGAACAAGTTGTATCGTCAATTGGAGTTAATAAAAATGTAGTAAAAGTATTAGGACTTGCAATAAGTAATGCATTAGCTGCAATGGCAGGAGGTCTTATGGCTCAATATCAAGGATTTAGTGATGTTGGTATGGGAACAGGAACAGTTGTTATGGGACTTGCTGCAGTAATAATAGGAAGTTCGATTTTTGAAAGATTTACTATTATAAAAGCTACTACCTTATCTATATTTGGAGCAATTATATATAAATTTGCAATTGCAATAGTATTAAAATATGGCGGAATTATTGGACTTACAGCAAATGACTTGAAGCTTATGACCGCAGTTATAGTAGTTATTGCATTATGCTCTAATAACGGGGTATTTAAACTTAAAAAGAAAATAGTTGTAGAAGGTGGTGCTAATAAAGATGCTAAAAGTACAGCAACTATCTAAGGTGTTTAATCCAAATACTATAAATGAGAATAAGGTATTTGATAATTTTAGTGTAGAAGTAGAAAAAGGCGATTTTATAAGCATAATAGGTTCAAATGGAGCTGGAAAATCAACTCTTTTAAATATAATTTCAGGAACTATAGAAGCTGATTCTGGTTCTATACTACTTGATGGACAAGAGGTTATCAGTGCAGCTGAATATATACGAAGCAAAGATATTGGAAGAGTGTTTCAAAACCCTTCAATGGGAGTTGCACCTAATATGACTATATTAGAAAATTTATCTTTAGCAGATAATAAAAACAAAACTTTTGGATTAAGTTTTGGAATTAATAAGAAGAAGATAGATTATTATAAAGAAATGCTAAGTGAAATAGACTTAGGATTAGAAGATAAACTTTATAATAAAGTGCAGCTTTTATCTGGTGGGCAAAGACAGGCACTAACATTACTTATGGCAGTTATGTCAAAGCCTAAAATGCTTTTATTAGATGAGCACACAGCAGCACTTGATCCTAAAACATCAGAAAAAATTATGGAGATAACAAGGAAAATTGTAAGTGATAGTGGAATCACAACAATGATGGTTACACATAATTTGAAACATGCACTTGAAAATGGAAACAGGTTATTTATGATGCATAGAGGAAATATATTGTTTGATGTTAAAGGTGAAGAGAAAGCTAAGTTAAATAATGCAAAACTTATGGAGTTATTTGACAATGCACATGTAACAGATGATTTAAGTGATAGAACATTATTTGCTTAATTTAAAATTTGTGTAGAAATAATAAATTCTACATAAATTTTTTTGTTTCAAATATATTCTGGTTATACATAAAAAAATGATAAAAAATGGTAAATGGTAGATGCTTTTAAATTTTTTATTAAGATAGTAAAAAGAATAGGTTAATAACTAGTGTTTGTTTGTAACAAATGTGGTAAAATTATAGTATAAAAAAGAGAAAATTGGTATATAGGGTGGTAAAAGTATGAGTACTATTATAATTGATAAGGATAAATGTGTTGGCTGTAATAATTGTGTTCGTGCATGTCCTGCAATTGATGCAAACATAGCTGAATATGATGAAAATGGAAAGCTTACAATTACAATTGATGATGAGAAGTGTATTAAATGCGGTTCATGTATTACTGCATGTGCACATAAGGCTAGAACTTTTAAGGATGATACTAATCAATTTATAAAGGATTTAAAAAGAGGGGAAAAAATAAATATTATAGTTGCACCAGCTGTAAAAATAGCATTTGATGGAAACTGGAGGCATGCACTTCAGTGGCTTAGAAACAATGGAATAAATGGCATATATGATGTTGCTTATGGAGCTGATATATGTACATGGGCACATGTAAGATTTCTTGAAAAACATCCAGAAAAGAAAATTATTAGTCAGCCGTGTCCAGCAATAGTCAATTATATTTCAAAATATAAGAAAAGTCTTATAAATGATTTATCACCAATTCAAAGTCCTATGCTTTGTGCTGTTATTTATATGAAAAAATATTTGAAGCTAAGTGGTAAAATTGCAGCGTTATCTCCTTGTATAGCAAAAAAGGATGAATTTATTCAAACTGGTTTAGTTGATTATAATGTAACATTTGAAAAAATGAAGGAATATTTTAATAATGAAAATATAAGCCTTCCTCAGGTAAAAATATTTAGTGAATTTGAATTTGATGAAACTCAGGGACTTGAAGGATCAGTTTATTCAAGACCAGGCGGATTAAAGGATAATATATTAATTCATAATCCTAAAATTAATATTATTAATAGTGAAGGTCTTGAAGTATATAAAGATTTTGATGCATATGAGAAGGAAGAGGAAAAATTTAGACCACAAGTATTTGATGTATTGAATTGTCAATTTGGATGTAATGGAGGAACCGCAGTAGGACAAGATTATATGGTTTTTCAAATGAGCAGCATTATGCATGATGTTGAGCAGTTTACAAGAGAAAAAAGAAAGAAAGAAACAACTAAAAAGGGTGTTGATAAACAGTATGATTATTTTGATAAAACATTAAAAGTAGATGATTTTATAAGGGTTTATCATAATGACAATCATAGTATTGAAGAGCCATCAGAAGAAGAAATAGAAAAGGCATATGAAAAACTTAATAAAAGGACAAAGCAGGAAAAGAATTTTGATTGTCATGCATGCGGATACAAAACATGTCGTGAGATGGCAATTGCAATTGCTAAAGGAATTAATCAGCCACTTAACTGCAATCAGAATGTGTTATATATTTCAAAAAAAGAGAGAGAAGAAATAGAGAATATAAATAATAGAATTACTGCTCTTATTAATGAACTTCAAAATATAATGGAAATATTAAATAGTAATGTTAATAAAGTAAGTGAGGGTACTGATAAAATTAGTGATTTAGGAAATAAGAGTTCAGATGATATGAACAGTGTATCAAAATATATGAATGAACTTAATGAATTATGTGAAAATATAAAATCATCTACAGTTGAAATATCAAGAGGAATTGATGAATATAAGACAATGACTAAAAATGTACATTCAATAGCAGATGATATAAACTTATTATCATTAAATGCGTCAATAGAAGCAGCAAGAGCTGGAGATGCAGGAAGAGGTTTCTCAGTAGTTGCTGAAAACATAAGAGACCTATCTCATAAGTCAAAGGAAGCTGTAAGTAATGCTGAGAAAAGTGAGAAAAATTTATATTATGTTATAAACAATATAAAAACTATAGTGGCTAATACATTAGAAACTAACAAGAAGTTATTGAAGAATGTGGACAATGCTTTAGATGATGTGGATAATATAACACAGGAAAGCGGATCTATAAATAAATTGATGAATATGCTTGAAGATATGGCTAAAAAGCTTGACAATATGATAAAAGAAACAAGCAGTATATTAAAATAGATTTAATTTTAAATAATAAGTAAAAGGGCTGTTACATTAATTTGTGGCAGCTTTTTTTATTTTGTAAATTATAATTTTATTAAGTAATGGGTAATAAAATTATAATTTGGTGCGTAAATAAAAAAAGTATGATAATATATATGATAGAAAATTAATAGATATGTTGTTAGATAGGGGATATTGTTAAGTGAGACCATTGGCAGATTTAATGAGACCACAAAAATTAGAAGATTTTGCTGGGCAGGAACAAATTTTAAGCAAGGGGAAGCCTTTATACAATTTAATACAGAGCAAAAAAATTTGTAACTGTATATTTTATGGACCACCTGGAACAGGAAAAACAACCCTTGCAAATATTATGGCAAATTATGTAGATAAAAAGTTTTATAAACTGAATGCAACAACAGCCAGTGTAAAAGATATTCAGGATATAACAAATAATATGAACAATCTTTTAAGTTATAATGGTGTTGTTTTATATATAGATGAAATTCAGCATTTTAATAAAAAGCAGCAGCAGGCTTTACTTGAGTTTATTGAAGATGGAAGAATAACACTTATTGCCAGTACTACAGAAAATCCTTATTTTGTCATTCATAAGGCAATAATAAGCAGATGTAATATTTTTAGTTTTAAACCATTAAAGTCAAAAGATATAATAAAAGGTTTAAAAAAGTTTTTAGATAATCTTATGAGCCAAGGTATAAAAGTAAATTATGATGAAAAGGCATTGAAATATATAGCTGAAATATCTCAGGGTGATTACAGAAAGTCTTATAATATTCTTGAACTTGCAATAAATTCACAAATAAAACCAGTTAAACATATAACTGTGGATTATATAGAAAGCCTTAATCAATCTAGTATGAGAGCTGACAGCGGGGGCGATGAGTTTTATAATTTACTCAGTGCTCTTCAGAAAAGTATACGTGGGAGTGATCCTGATGCAGCTGTTCATTATCTTGCAAGACTTATAAAAGCTGGTGATTTAAGTGCTATTTTAAGAAGATTAGCTGTTATAGCAGCTGAGGACATAGGGCTTGCAGCACCTAATGCATTAAGTGTAATAAATTCAGGAATTGAATTATGCTTAAAAACTGGATTTCCTGAAGCAAGGATAATATTAGGAGAAATGGTTATATATCTTGCAACACTTCCTAAATCAGACAGTGCCATTTCTGCTGTTGAAGCTGCATTAAATGATCTTGAAATAATGAACTGCGGAGATATTCCCATGTATTTGAAAGATGCTCATTATAAGGGTGCGGAAAGTCTGGGTGTAACAGGATACAAATATCCTCATGCTTATAAAAATCATTATGTTAAACAGGAATATATGCCAAAAGAATTAAAAGGAAAGAAATATTATGTAGAGCAAAATAATAAATATGAGAATAGTATAAAGAAATACTGGCAGAATATAAAGTGTGACTAGAGTATGATATTACGCATTTTTTATACGTTGACAAATTCTGAGTAATTTGATAAGATATATTTGAAATTCCGATAAGGGAGAGTGAGTAGGTTTGAAATTATCAACCAAAGGAAGATATGGAGTTAGGGCTATGGCTTTTTTAGCTCTTAATTATGATGGGTCACCTGTGTCGATAAAGACAATTTCGCAAAAAGAAAATCTTTCAGAATATTATCTTGAACAATTATTTAGTCCTTTGAGGAGAGCAAATCTAGTAAGAAGTATTAGAGGTGCACAGGGTGGTTATGTATTATGCAAACCTCCATGTGAAATAACTGTGGGAGATATAATTACTGTTTTGGAAGGTCCTATAGAAGTAGCAGACTGTTTAGATGGAATAGGATGTGACAGTGAATATAACTGTACTACTAAAGCAGTATGGCAGAAAGTAAAAAGGAGCATAGATGATGTTCTAAATTCAATAACACTTCAAAGTATAATAGATGACTACAAAAAAGCAAAAATAGAAAGAGAGAAGATAAAAATTGCAGACGGGAGTGACTTTTGTATATGAAAAATGTTTATATGGATCATTCAGCGACAACATATGTTAAGCCTGAAGTATTAGATGAAATGATGCCTTATTTTACTGAAAAGTTCGGAAACCCTTCATCATTTTATGGCATATCAAGAGAGACAAAAAAAGCAGTAGATAAAGCCAGAGAACAAGTGGCTAAAGGAATAAATGCACTTACAGATGAAATTTATTTTACTGGCGGCGGTTCTGAAGGTGATAACTGGGCAATAAAAGGTATTGCAGCAGCTCACAGAAATAAAGGAAATCATATAATAACAACTAAAATAGAGCATCATGCAGTTTTGCACAGCTGTGAATTTTTAGAAAAGTTTGGATACCATGTTACATATTTAGATGTAGATAAAGATGGATTTATAAATTTAGAAGATTTAAAAAATGCAATTACAGATAAAACAATATTAGTTTCTGTAATGTTTGCAAATAACGAAATTGGAACTATTCAGCCAATAAAAGAAATTGGCAGGATTTGTAGAGAAAGAAAAATTATATTCCATACTGATGCAGTGCAGGCAGTAGGAAATGTTCCAATAGATGTTAAAGATATGAATATAGATATTCTTTCAATGGCTGGTCATAAAATTTATGGACCTAAAGGTGTTGGAGCTATATACATAAGAAAAGGAATAAGAATTGATAATCTCATTCATGGAGGAGCTCAGGAAAGAAATCGCAGAGCTGGAACTGAAAATATAGCTGGTATTGTTGGTCTTGGAAAGGCAATGGAATTAGCATGTAATAATATGGATGAACATATAAATAAGTTATCAGCATTAAGAGATGCATTAATTGAAGGATTATTAAAGATTCCATATACAACTTTAAATGGTCCAACAGGAGATAAGAGACTTCCAGGTAATGTTAATGTAAGATTTCAATTTATTGAAGGAGAATCTATATTATTATCATTAGATTTTAAGGGAGTATGTGCTTCAAGTGGAAGTGCATGTACATCAGGATCTCTTGATCCATCTCATGTATTGCTTTCAATAGGAGTTCCACATGAACTTGCACATGGATCATTAAGGTTAACTTTAGGTGATGCTTCAACAATGGAAGATGTAAATTATGTAATAGAAGTATTACCACAAATTGTTGAAAGATTAAGAAATATGTCACCATTATGGGAAGATTTCATGAAGAAAGGAGAAAAATAATATGATATATAGTGATAAAGTAATGGATCATTTCCAAAACCCAAGAAATGTTGGAGAAATTGAAGATGCTAACGGAATAGGTGAAGTGGGAAATGCCAAATGTGGAGATATAATGAAAATATATCTTAAAGTAGAGGATAACATAATAAAAGATGTTAAGTTTAAAACTTTCGGGTGTGGTTCAGCTATAGCATCATCTTCTATGGCAACTGAAATGATAAAAGGAAAAACAATAGATGAAGCATGGGAATTAAGCAATAAAGCAGTTGCAGAAGCCTTAGACGGACTTCCACCAGTAAAAATGCATTGTTCAGTTTTAGCTGAAGAAGCAATACATAAAGCTATAAATGATTATCGTGAAAAGAATGGTATGGATGTTATACCTGTTGAAGAACATAGTGATGAAGAACTACATAATCTAGTTCATGGAGAATAATTGTGAGCGGCGCTAAGAAAAAGGTTCTTGTAGGTATGAGTGGTGGAGTTGACAGCTCTGTGGCTGCATATCTATTAAAAGAACAAGGATATGAAGTAATTGGTGCAACAATGCAGATATGGCAGGAAGACAAAGAGTTTGAAGAAAGAGAAGGGGGATGCTGTTCCCTATCAGCAGTAGATGATGCAAGAAGAGTAGCAGATAAGCTTGGAATACCGTTCTATGTACTTAATTTCAGGCAGTCCTTTAAAGAAAAGGTTATAGATTATTTTGTTCAGGAATATATTGATGGGAAAACACCAAATCCATGTATAGCATGTAATAAGCATCTGAAATTTGATGAATTATTAAGAAAGGCAAGAGGAATTGGTGCTGATTATGTGGCAACAGGCCATTATGCAAAAATTGAAGAACGCGATGGCAGATATCTTTTATTAAAATCAGATGATGATTGTAAAGATCAGACATATGCTCTATATAATTTTACTCAGGATGCTTTGGCTCATACATTAATGCCTTGTGGAAAATATGAAAAAACAAAGATAAGAGAAATTGCAAAAGAAATAGGTCTTGCTGTACATAATAAAAAAGACAGTGAAGAAATATGTTTTATTCCAGATAATAATCATGGAAAATATATTTCAGAAGTGAAACCAAACAGAGTAAGGTCTGGTAATTTTGTTGACAAAAATGGTAATGTTCTTGGCAGACATAAAGGAATTGTTTACTATACTATTGGCCAGAGAAAGGGATTAGGTCTGGCTTTAGGAAGACCAGTTTTTGTAACAGATATAAACGCAAGAACAAATGAAGTAGTGATTGGTGCACAAGAAGATATTTTTAAAACTGAACTTATAGCAGGAGATGTTAATTTTATTCCATTTGACAAACTAGAAGGTGAAATGGAAGTTACAGCTAAAATAAGATATTCTGCAAAACCAGCAAAAGCTGTTATAAAGCCTGAAGGCAGAAAAATAAAGGTATCATTTGAAGAAAAGCAGAGAGCTATTACTAAAGGGCAGTCTGTTGTGTTCTATAATGGGAATATTGTAGTTGGTGGTGGAATAATAGAAGAAATTTTATAAACATATATTATATGGGGCTGTTGCACTAAATAATTAGTGTACAGTTCCTTTTCTTTTTAATAAATCATAATTTGAACCAATGTACAATGGACAATTGATAATTGACAATGAAGGATGAAAAAGCTGTGCTTTTTCTAAAATTTATATATTGCATGGATTTTGCTAGGGCAAAATCTACCGCTTAAAAGCGGATATAATTTGCCTTAGCAAATTATGATGCAATAATATATTGAAATTCTTAAAGAATTTCCACCTTCATTATCAATTGTCCATTGTACATTGTCAATTGAAAGACAAATTATAATTTATATAAATGCTAGAGATACAGAACATATTTTATGCAATAGCCCAATGTCGTCAACTTAAGAAAAATATGTAACAGTTCAGCCACTATATATTTAGAAAAATAATAATATATAGTGTTATAATTATTAAAATCAAGCAAGAATATAACAATTCATACACTTTTGTCAATTTAGTATAAATATAAAATGGCTAAATAAGCTATTGAACAGCATTATTAATATTTGTCAATGGCTGAACTGTTACAAGAATGAATATAAAACTTATAATAAGTATATAAAAAATATATTATATTATGATATAATTATTTAAATATTAGTTAAGGATATTATGTAATATTTACATCGTATGTTTAAATATTCATAGTTCAAGGATATAATAGAATTATAACAATAAAGGAGTTGTTTTGATGCCAACAATCAGTATGTTTTATGGAATAATAATAAGAATGTATTGTGCACCTAAAGAACATGAACCATCACATTTTCATGCATATTATGGGGATTATAAAGCAGTTATTGATATAAAAACTTGTGAATTAATAGAAGGAGAGCTTCCCCAAAAACAATTAAGATTAGTTGTTGCATGGGCAGAACTTCATAAAGATGAACTTTTAGCTAACTGGAAACTTGCTATGGATAGTGAACTACCTTTTAAAATAGAACCATTAAAGTAGGAGGGACAATTATGTATTTATCAATAAAAGATGTTAAGGCATTAGATGAATATAGATTACTACTTACATTTGAAAATGAGGAAAAGAGAATTTTTGATATGAAACCCTTTTTAGAAAAAGGTATATTTAAAGAACTACAGGATAAGAATATGTTTAATACAGTAAAAGTAAGTTTTGATACTATTGAGTGGGCCAATGAAGCGGATATGGATCCAGAAATGCTTTATGAGGATAGTATACCTGTTTAGTTGATATATATATGATAATATAATAGTTTGAAATTTTATGCCTATCATGAGTTTTTGGCAGGTCTTTTTATATATTTATATGAAATTATTAATCGCTTACATAAATTATTATCTAGTAAAAGATAATGATGGTAAGTACTATTATGTGGATAGTACAGTAAAAATGGTTAAAAATCTATTTGTAGCTAATGGTAATAATATGTATTACTTTAATTCAGAAGGGAAAATGAAAACAAATGGTTATTTAAAAGCGGTGGAGGATTAAATTTCGAGTTTGATTCTAAAGATAAATTTGTAGTAATAGAAATAGAATTAGACAAAAATGATAAAGAAGATAATAGCTCAAAGTTGCATAAAGTAGGAGATAAGACTACAATAAAGGATGGAAATGGAAAAGAATTACCAGTTTATTATCTATATTTGGAAATGGTGGTCTTATAGCTAAATATGGTGATGAAGCTGTAGATGGAGCAAAATATATTGATGATGTTATTAAGAGTGGTATATCTTCTATAGGTAGAATGGATTTGGCAGGAAAAACTCATCCAGTTTCAGGTGTAAAATTTGATTCAAATGGTTTCCCGATATTTGAATCAAAATATAATACAAAACTTGACCCACAAGATTATTTGAAGTCAAGAGGTACACATTTTGATAGGGCAAGTAAGGCACTCTATAATGATATTATGAATGATAGCAATCTAAGGAGTAAATTTACAGAGGCAGAAATTGCTATATTTAAAGAGGGAGGTGTTCCTAAAGCATATACATGGCATCATCATCAAGATGAAGGAGTAATGCAACTCGTTGATAGAAAGATACATAGACAAACAGGACACACAGGTGGATTTAGTATCTGGGGACCTGGAAATTAGGAGGTTAATATGAAATGGAATTGTGAAAACAATGTTGTGACAGATGATATTATTAATGATGTTGAAGCAGAACTTAAGATTAAGTTTCCAAGAGATTTTGTTGCTATTATTAAGCAATATGATGGGGGATATCCAATACCAAATAAAATAACTATTGAAGGACAAGAGGAAATTTTGAATAATTTGGTAAGTTTTCTGGAAGAGGATACAAGTTTTATTCTTGATATAATTAATGATACTGAAAATTTTACTGGTTCTAATCTTGTACCTATAGCAGAAGACCCTTTTGGAAATTTATTCTGTTATTCTTTTGGAGAAAATACTTGCGAGATTGTATTTTGGAATCATGAAGAAGGTACTATAAATAAGCATGTGTGCAACAATTTTGAAGAATTAATGGCAATGTTACATGAATAGAGTTATTTATATATCTACTTAAGGATACCCACCAACCTAAAATTATTACTGTCTTTATATTAACTGTAATGACTCTCACTGAAGGCGGTTCATTCATGTAGATTAATGATTATAGGGCGAGATTTGTTCTCTGGGTGCATATAAGAACATTCGAAATCAAAACTGAATATTGTTCCATCAAAGATGCAGAACGCATTGTTTTCATGGCACTTGTTGCTGTGAAGATAATGCGTTTTTCTGTAAAAAAAATTTCCTTAAGCGGTATTTCAGATATAAAAAATTGGTCAAAAAAGCGGTAATTTCGACTCAAATATTGCTTCAAAAGGCGGTAATTCAAATACAGATTTTTGCCAGAAAGACGGTATTGGATTCTTTTGATTTTGCTATCAAAGATATTGCAGGAGCCTTTTTTACTTTAGAAATCTAACTATTTTCTAAGAATTTTTCGTAATTAAGTTTCACTTCAAGATGGATTATGACATTCACAGACAGCTTACAAATAATTCGCTGGGGTCTCATAAATACAGACAATTAAGATAATCATGGATAATCCCCAGCAATCTGAAACTATCTGTATCTGATACCATCAAAATTCTCCAATTTTAATCTGCATATCCTAACATCACACCTCTGTTTTGATTCATTCTGATTTTCCTAATATCAATCAAACTAATATCTCCAGAAACCTGCTCATCTACCGATATTGCATAGTTCCATAAATCTGCAGATTCTTTCTTTTTTATGGCATTTGATTTTTTGTATATGTTCGATTTTTTGCGTATTTTCTGAAGAATAAAGTGTGCGACTAAGAATTAAGATGAAAAAAGTGCATAAAGTTAAACAAATATTTTAAATATTTCCTGCCGACTTTAAGGAACTTTGGAAACTACAGACTGTTTTCAGTATGACGCATATAGGCATAAGTTTTCTATCAATAATCGGAGGTAGAAAATTATGGTATATGGTTTTATTTCATCACTGGATGATGAGACAACAAAGGTGTTTTTCAGAAGTAAGAAGATTCGGGGCAATAACATTTATAATGCTGGAAGTCTTGGTGAACTTACATCGGTTCTGCAGAGTGGAGATGTAGTATATACAGTTAGTTGTAATCGTTTTGCTTCCGTGCGTCCAATGTCGTCAACTTAAGCATTTTGGAAATTTAAATTGTAACTTTTTTACATATAATATTTAAATTTGTTCTAAAAAATGGTATACTAAATAGATCCACTGGTTAAAGTGAATTTTAAATTATGTAATTATTGGTGATTTAAATACATGATTTTCTATTATGATGATGCTTTTTCCTTGGATGTTTGTTTTTTCGCTCACAAGAACGATTTGGACGTATTTGTGAGCGGATTTTTATAGATTTTTCCAATATTATTCTTAATATTTTTATTCTTGATTTGGTTTTAAGAAATAAATCTATAATTTTATTAAAAACTTGTCCAAGTATAAAATTGCGATTTGCCTGATACATTGATTTTAAATTCTTATCTTTAATTTCATCTGCTATCGCAGCATCAGCC
>CAZLOP010000005.1:0-16702 GCA_964561205.1 uncultured Clostridium sp.
ATCCATGCAATATATAATAAAAAATCTGAAAGATTTTTCTCCGAATCTCTTACTTATTACCTCTTAGTTCTTACTTAATTAAATTCTGATTTATATAAAATGTTTAAATATGATATAATAACATTAAAAAACATATGTTTGTAGTTTGTTTTGGGAGTAATTATGGCAGAATTAATAAAAAGTGTAATTGATAATGTAGTATTTTTAGATATAGAAACATCAGGTCTTGATGAAAAAGTGTGTGAAATAATAGAAATTGGAGCTGTTAAAATAAAAGAAGGCAGAATGTATACATATTCAACTCTTATTAAACCAAATGGCCGAATTCCATCTGAAATTTATAATTTATGTACAGGATTAAAACCTGAAATGTTTAAAAATGCACCAAGTCTGTCTGGAATTAAAGATAATTTGGTAATATTTCTAGAAGATTTACCTCTTATTTGTCATAATGGAAATTTTGAAAAGAGATTTTTTAATTATCATATGCCATATATTAAAAATAATATTATGGATTCTCTTGAGCTGGCAGCTATACTTGAGCCGGCAAGGAAAGAATTTAATTTGAATTCTTTGTTAAGAGATTTAACAAAAGAAAAGAAGAATGAAGCACATCGAGGTTTAGATGACAGCATAGATACATTAAAAGTTGTAAACAGCCTTTTATGCAGGTTATTTGACAGAGAAGAGAAAAATCATAAGGAAAAAAGTCTTTATATTAAGGTTACATCAGAGTATGAATTTTTAAATGAATGGTGCTGGACTAAATACCTGTTAAGACCTCCATTTTTAAATTTTGAAGAATATGATTATGTAAATTATGATAATTGTGAGAAACAAAGTCTTAAAAATATAAATGAAGATTTAAAAATAGAATATACAAAATATGAAAAATTATTTAAAAAATGTGAAATCTGGACTAATGGAAAGGATTTCAGATATGAGTATAGAAAAGATCAGGAAGAGTTTGCTAAAAGAATACGGGAAAACATTGAAAAGGAAGAAAGAATTTTTATTGAAGCACCAACAGGAAGTGGTAAAACTTTTGCATATGTAACAATTGCAGCAATATTAAGTTATATAAATCAAATGAGAAAACAAAAAGATAATTCAAGCTTTATTATTTCTACAAATACAAAAGAACTACAAAATCAGCTTATTGAAAAGGACATTCCAACTATTATTCAAAAACTTAATTTGTGTGACAAAATTAAATTTGGATATATAAAGGGGAAAAGCAATTATGTCTGCATTGCAAGGCTGAATAAATGTGAAGCTATGGAAAAAGATTTTCAAGGGAACCTTGCTCAGTTATATCTGCGTAATTATTGCAGTGATGGTAATTATGGTGATATAGAAAATATAAATTATGTGATTTTTAAACATTTTAATTTAGAGAAATATATAGGCGGGTTCAATTGTGATAATGATAATTGCGAACTGGAAAAATGCAGGAAAAACTGCTATTTAAGAAACCGATATAATGAACTTTCTCATGAAAATATTACTGTAATAAATCACTCCCTTCTTGCATGCTGGCCATATAATGAAAAGAAGAAAATTAATCATCTTATTATAGATGAAGGACATAATTTAATGGAAAAATGCTATGATTTTTTCAGTGAGGAATTTAATAGTGAGGAATTTTTTCAATTGCTTGAAATTATTGAAAAAGGTAATAATAATATTTTATTTTTACTTCTCAATCTCAATGCCGCATTTGGGCATAAAGAAGGAATAGACAGAGATAAAATTAGATATATAGTTAATGATATAAAAGTTAATACAAATCTTCTTATAAATGAATTTAGGGGAATGAAATTATGTAATGATGAGTACAACTTTACAACAGAAATTTTTCTGCCAAGAGAAGATATGAAGTTTATAAAAAAACCCATTCTTGAGGGAATAAGTGACTTGAAAAGCAGTATATATCCATTATTTAAAATTCTTAATGATTATGTTTATAACATTGTTGGTGATGAACCTGTAAATGATGACAAAGATTATAAAATTTTAAGTGATTATATAGGAAAAATTAAGACTGCATTTGATATTCTTGATAAGTTTATTGAAATATCAACTAATTATGCTAAGGTTCTTGAAGTAGAAAAAGAATATAAGTATTTTATATGCAGAGTGGTTCCTCTTCATGTAGATGAACTTCTTAATGAGCATATGCTTAAGGATATAAAGAGTACTACATTTTTATCTGCAACTTTTAGGATTGACAATAGCTTTTATCAAATAAAGAAACATTTAGGACAGCTGAAAGCTAAAGAATTTCTAATTCCTTCTGCTTTTGATTTGAGAAATATGACAAAGATTATAGCATTAAGTGATATGGGAAGATATGATGAAGGTTCATACATAAAAAAAACAGCAAAATTTATATTTGAAAGTGCGAAAATAACAAATGGTCATTCATTAATACTTTTTAATAATAATGCAAGAAGGCAGCTTGTATTTGATGAACTTCAGCTTCTTACAAGAGGAACAAAATTAGAAGTTCATATGAACAAAAAATCAATAAATACATTAAAAGATAAAAAGAGAAAAATAATAATTTTAGGAAGTAAAGGTTTCTTTGAAGGAATTGATATTCCAGGGGACTACCTTAATACTGTAATGCTTGATAAACTTCCTAATTACAGTCCTGATTATCCACTTCTGCGGGCAATTAGAGAATATGAGAAAAAAGATTATAAATCAGTAAATTATCCCCAGCTATGTATAAAACTAAAACAGATATATGGAAGACTTGTTAGAAGTATATATGATTATGGCTATTTTATAATTTTAGATCCAGGGCAGAATAAGTATACTATAAGAAATCTTGAAAGGGATTTAAATGGACCTAAAATTATTAATACTACAAGTGAAAAAATTCTGCAGGAAATGAGATTTGATTATACAAATTGGAAGAGGCGTAATTTAAATAAAATGATAAAAGATATGCAGAAAGAAAAAAGGAGCATAAAAACTGAATTTAATTATGAAAGTGATAAGAATAAAATGTTCTGGTCGCTGGATAAGGTTGAAGATAAGCATTTCTACTTTAGTAATATTGACTTGAAATTAGATGGGAATATATAAAAAACTGGGTTGTAACATTAAACTATATTGTAATTACTGTAAAATTTTCAGAATTGTTAGAAAATTCAGAAAGTGATATAATATAAGTATAATCATAGTGAATTAATTATATTAATACAGATAGGAGATGAGACTTATGAAAAGAGTATTGCTGACAGGTTTTCTTAGTGTAGTAATGCTAACCATGATAAATACTATGCCGGCAAGTGCTGGATGGGAAAAAACGCGGCAGGGATGGGTATTTAAAGATGCAGACTATGGATATTGCTTAATTGGTCAGAATATTATTAATGGGCAGACTTATTACTTTGACAATTTTGGAATTCTGGATGAAAGCAGACTAAATAATAATCTAAATGTTTTTTATAAGTCATATCTAGGAAAATATTCTTATGAGGATAATAATTATTCGTATAATATAGTGGTAAAAAATATAGAGAAAAATGTGATTATGTTTAATATTCAGGTTATGCAGCTTCATAGTAACTGCACAAATGAAGCTGAGGTAATTTCAATCTTATCTGGAAATAACACTGATTTTGAATGGTTTGATTCATATGGCAATAATGGAAGTGGAAAATTAAGTTTGGAAGATAACAGAATTACTATTAATATGCAACAGAAATATACTATAGAAAAAGAATGTATAACTTTAAAAACAAAAGGTACAATGGCATTAAAAAGAGTGAGTGAATAAATCTGCATCACTATATAGAATATTTTTAAATTTCTAAAAGCTGAGTTATAATAAACACATAAGAATTGTTAATTATAATCTATAGAGTGAAAGTGAGATAAAATAATGGAAACTAAAGAACTTATTTTAGCATGTCCTGTATGTGGTGAAACTTTAAATTTAAATTCTGATTTTAAGACATATAAGTGTATTAAAAACCATTCATATGATATTGCAAAGCAGGGGTATGTTAATCTTATAATAAGTAATATGAAAAGAACTAAAAATCCCGGAGATTCTAAAGAAATGGTGGATGCAAGAATTGATTTCTTAAATCGTAATTTTTACAAACCTGTATATGAAAAAATTAATAGTGTTATTTATGATTATATAAAAGACAGTAAAAGTGAAATTAGTATACTAGATGTAGGTTGTGGTGAAGGTTATTATTTATCAAAACTGAAAAGATTTATTGATACAAAAAGAGATGATGTTAGTTATTATGGAGTGGATATTTCTAAGGATGCAGTAAAATGTGCATCAAGGGATGAAAAAGAATGCTTATTTGCAGCTGCTAATAATTATCATCTTCCTGTAAAAGATAATTCAGTAGATTGTGCATTATCTGTTTTTAGTCCTATAGATATTAATGAAATAACAAGGATATTAAAAAAGAATGGAATTTTTGTAAGAGTGCTGCCAAGAACTAATCATCTGATTGAACTTAGAAAAATAATTTATTCAAAAGTAAATCTTAAGGATAAAAAATATATAGCAGATGAAAATTTGTGTAAATATATTAGGGAAGAGAATGTTACATATAAGATAGACTTAAATAAAGAAGAAATAGAGAGTCTTTTAAAAATGACTCCTCATTATTGGAAGAGTACAGAAGAAAACAAAAATTTATTAAAAGAATATAATAAACTTAGTATAACTGTAGACATGAGAATAGGAGTATTTCAAAAAACAAATGACTAAATATGTAAAATAATATCATAGAAAAAATTATGAAAATTAACCATTCATAGATTTGAATTATTGCAAAATAGGTGTATAATATAAGTGGGTTAAAAATTGGCAGAATAGTTTTCTGCTAAAGATAAAAAGGGAAATGAAAGGGTGTATAAAATTGAATAGAGAGGTAATTATAAACAAGGTTAAGCCATTTTTAAGTGGGAGAAATTGTATTACAAAGAGTACTTTTAAAAGTATTTTCAAGGGTTTCAGTCAGCTTGATTTAGTTGAGATAATCAATATATTAGAGGAAAATTGTATATTTGTTGATATATCAGAAACAATTAAGGCTTAAAAAAATCTGCAGACAGATAAACTACTATCTGTCTGCTTTTTTACGTAAAAATATATTCATGATAAAATAATATTAAATATGACAGAAAATAAATTATGAGGTGCAGGGTTATGAATAAATTAGATGGTGTAATATTTGATATGGATGGAGTTATTTTTGATACTGAAAAATATTATTTAAAAATATGGACAGAAGTTTTTCTTAAAAGAGGATATAAATTAAGTCCAGAGATATACATATCTATAATGGGTACAGGGCGTGCAAATGTAATAAAAACATTTAAGGAAAACTATGGTGATAATCTGCCAATGGATGAAATGTATAAAGAAAAAGATGAAATGCTGTTAGATGCAGTAAGAAATAATCTGGTTCCTATAAAGGAAGGAGCAGAAGAAATACTTGAATATTTGAAAAAGAATAATATAAAGACAGCATTAGCTACATCAAGCCGAAGAGAAAGACTTGATCTTCAAATTAAAATGTATGATATATTTAATAATTTTGATGCAATTATAAGTGGAGAAGATATACAGAATGGTAAGCCGGCTCCAGATATTTTTATAAAAGCTGCAGATAAAATTAACGCATCCTATGATAAATGTATAGTAATTGAAGATTCTTTTGCAGGAATTAAAGGAGCAAGGCTAGCTGGAATGCATCCAATACATGTTCAGGATTTACGTAAGGCAGATGAAGAAATACTTAAGTATGCAGAAAAAAATTTTTTAAATTTAAATGAAATAAAAGAATATATATCTAAAAACTATAAAAAATGAATATATTTTATAAAATATATTGACTCATACCTAAGGTATGGGTATAAAATATAATTAATAAATAAAAATAAATCTAACAAATTTATATATTGAGAGGAGATTTAAAATGAAAAAGATACCTTTTTCGCCACCAGATATAACAGATGAAGAAATCAGCCTTGTAACTGAAGTATTAAAATCCGGATGGATAACTTCAGGACCTAAACTTGCAGAGTTTGAAAAGAAGATTGCTGAGTATTGTAATGCAGGATATGCATTGGGGGTAAATAGTGCAACAGCAGCTATGGAATTAGTTTTAAGAGTTTTTGGGATAAAAGAAGGGGACGAAATAATAACAAGTCCTTATACATATACTGCAACATCTAGTGTAGGAGTACATGTTGGAGCAAAACTTGTATATGTTGATGTAAAAAAAGATACCTTTGAAATGGATATAGATAAAGTAGCAGAAAAGATAACACCAAATACAAAAGTAATTATGCCAATTGACATTGCAGGTGTACCTTTTGATTATGATGCATTAAAAAAGGTTTTAAAAGAAAAGAACAGAGAAGATATAATAATCCTTTGTGATTCTGCTCATTCCTTTGGTGCTAAATATAAGGGACAGAGGGTTGGTTCTCAATGTGATTTCCATTCATTCTCTTTCCATGCTGTAAAAAATTTAACTACAGGTGAAGGCGGAGGTTTAACATTTAATAATAATCATTATAATGGAAATGAAGATTTGTTAAAATTCATGAGAACTACAGCAATGCATGGTCAGACTAAAGATGCTTTAAGCAAATTGAAAGCAGGTGCATGGGAATATGATATTATTAATGCCGGAATGAAGTGTAATTTAACAGATATAGGTGCAGCAATAGGTCTTGGACAGCTTAAGAGATATGAAGGGATGCTTGAAAAGAGAAGACAAATCTTTAAGACATATAATGATATTTTAGAAAAAGAAGATTTTTCAATAATTCCATTTACTAAAGATGATAAAGGAACAGAAACATCATATCATTTATATCTTTACAGAGTAAAAGGATTTAAAGAGAAAGAAAGAAATGAATTGATTAACAGATTAGCAGAAAAGGGCATAGCTACAAATGTGCATTATAAGCCACTGCCTATGCTTACAGTATATAAAGATTTAGGATACAATATTAAAGATTATCCAAATGCATTTGCAATGTATGAAAATGAAATTACTCTTCCTGTATATAGTACATTATCTTTAGAAGATGCAGCTTATATTGCAGAAGAAACAGTAAAAGAGATAAAAAATATTTTATCTAAATAATTTATTAAAAGATTCACTGTATTTAAGGTGAATCTTTTTTATAAAGTAAGTGGAGGTTTTATGAAGATTGGGGAATTTGCTAAAAAAAGTGGTGTAACTATAAAGACACTGCTTCATTATGAAAAAATAGGACTTCTTGAAGCAGATGGAAGAGATGATAAAGGGTATAGAATTTATAAAGATAGTGATTTTCTTAAACTTCAGCAGATAATAACTCTTAAATATATTGGATTACCATTAAAAGAAATAAAAAAAATTATTAAAGACAATAATGAAGATTTAGAAAGTATGATTAAAATTCAGAAACAGGCATTAGAAGAAAAGAAAAATCATATAGAAGAAGTTATAGAAGTTTTTAATAAGGCAGAGAAACAGGCCAAAGTAAAAGGAAAGCTTGATGTAGAAAACCTTATTGAAATAATAAAAATAACTAACATGGAAGACAGCATAAAGAGACAGTATGAAAGTGATGTTAATTTAAATTTGAGAAATAATCTGCACAGTTATAATATTAGGGGAACAGACTGGGATGTATGGTGCTTTGATAATATGACATTGAAAGAGAATATGAAAATTCTTGAACTTGGCTGTGGTAATGGGAAGTTATGGAAAAAGAATAAAACAAAAATAAATAATAATATGACAATAACATTATCTGATTTTTCATCAAGTATGGTTAAGAGTGCAAAAAATAATTTGAAGGACATGCCTTTTAAATTTAATTTTAGAAATATTAACGCTGAAGAAATTCCATATGAAGATGAGAGTTTTGATGTGATTATAGCGGAACATATGATATATTTTATAACAGACATTGAGAAAGCGTTAAAAGAAATAAAAAGAGTGCTAAAAGAAGATGGGGTATTATATGCTACTACAAATTCTAAAAATACAATGAAAGAATTAAATATGTTATGTGAAAAATTTGCTCCAAAAACTAATTTCAGCAAGAATATCTATGCAGACAGATTTGATTTAGAAAATGGAAAAGAGTTACTGAATAAGTATTTTAATAAGGTGGAGTTAAAAATATTAGAAGGAAAAATAGTAGTAGATAAAGCTGAACCAGTTGTATCATATAAAGCTTCAACAATTCAAGGGGAAGAGATACTTAAAGGAAATAAATATAATGAATTTAAAGAATTTGTTGAAGAATATTTAAAGGATAATGAAAATATAAAAATTACTACAGAAGCTGGTATGTTTATTTGTAAAAAATGATGTAAATCAGAAAAATATACTGTATAATTATTATGTAAACTAAACTTGAATAAAAAAACAAAAAATCAAAGTTAGATATTGATAAGGAATATTTCAATGAGTAAAAAATTATTAAATAATAGAAATAAAATTGATGTGTCTAATATAATAATTCATTCTTCTAAAATATTAAAGGAATTTAATAATTTAAAAATAATACATTTATCAGATTTTCATAATAATCCTCAAATCATGGATGAGGTTATTCATAATATTTTTCAAGTTAATCCTGATTTTATTTTTATGACAGGAGATATGATAAATAGGTATGATACTCAATTTAAATATTTTTTTAAATTAGTAGATGAATTACATAATAGATTTCCTGCTTATTACATATATGGTAATCATGAAAAGAAATTAGATGAAAAGATATTAAAGAAATTTATAAAATATCTCAGTAAAAATAATGTGAAGATAATTAATAATAAAGAAGTCTGTATATATAGAAATTCTTCAAAAATAAATATTTATGGACTTGATATTCCTTTGAAGGCTTATTATAGAAAAAATAAGAAAATAGTTAAAAATATAGATCAATATTTATATCATAAAATTAAAAGTGCAAAACAATCAGAATTTAATATAATGCTTGCACATAATCCGTTGTTTTTTGAGTGTTATAATAAGTATAATATTGATTTAATATGTTGTGGACATGTACATGGAGGAATGATAAATTTACCTTTTATAGGTGGTCTTTTATCACCAGAAAGAAAATTTTTTCCCCAATATTTTAAAGGGATGTATGAGGAAAATGGAAGTAAAATGATTGTCAGCAGAGGTCTTGGACATAGCAGACCAGGCTTTAGATTTATGAATAATCCAGAATTAATAGTGATATATTTAAAAAGTAATGATAAAATAAAATAAATTTTCTTTTATTTTATTCAATTTAAGTATAAAATAGTACATAGATAAAGTATTATAATATTTTTGAAAAGGAAGGATAATTATGTCAAAATATAAAGTTGGAGACGAATTAATTATTGTATCAGACCCTAATAAAGAAGAAGCAAAGCTTAAAGAATTAACAAAACTTACAGTTGATGGTGATTATGCACAAATATCATGGGGATTAAAAATTCTAGATGTTGAATATGATAAACCATATGTTACATTGACATATAGAAATGCAAAAGGAGTTAAGAACAAAGTTTTTGCAGAATGTAAAAATGTTGATGCTTATGATAAAGAAATGATTCTTGAAAAAGCTCTTTTAAAAGCATTCCAAAATGAAATCATAGATATTACAGCAGTAAAAAATCATTAAAATTAAGAATGTAATAAAACAGGTACTAGGTACTTATATTAAAATGAGTACCTAGTACCTGTTTTATTGTAGATTTATTATTTTAAGATATTGCTATTTTCTATTGATTTGACTGCTTCTTTTATTTTATCTTGAGGAAGAACAAGTGCAAATCTTACAAAACCTTCACCAAGTCTGCCAAAAGCACTTCCAGGAGTTACAATTTCTCCGCATTTTTCAATAAGCTCCATACAAAAATCATAAGATGATTTGTATTTTGGTGGAATTTCTGCCCAAACAAACATTGAACCTTTGCTGTCAGAAACATTCCACCCTATGTTTCTTAGACCTTCACATAAAGTATTTCGTCTGTTTTCATATTCAATGCAATGCTTTTTAACACTATCCTGTGGACCTGTAAGAGCTGCTATTGCAGCATATTGAATTGGTAAAAATATGCCATAATCTATTTGGGAGCGCAGTATTTTAAAATGGTCAATTATTTCCTTATTACCTACAACAAAAGAGATTCTAGCGCCTGTTACATTAAATGATTTAGAAAGAGAATAGAATTCAACACCAACTTCTTTTGCCCCATTATGAGAAAGAAAAGAGCCGCCTGATTTCCCATCATATATAATATCTGAATAAGCATTATCGTGAATAATGATTATATTATATTTTTTTGCAAATTCTATAAGTTCGTCATAAAAACTGTCTGGTGCTATGGAGCATACTGGGTTTAGTGGGTATGAAACTACCATTAGTTTAGTCTTTTTTAATATGTCTTTGTCAATGGAATCTAAATCTGGAATATAGTCATTCTCTTTCAAAAGAGGATATTTAACTATTTTTGCACCAGAAAGAAAAGGACCAATTTCAAAAATTTGATATCCTGGATCTGGAACAAGAACAATATCTTCTTTATTACATATTGATAATCCAATATGAGCAAGTCCTTCCTGAGAACCGTAAATTGACATAACTTCATTGTTATTTAAATCAACATTAAATCTTTTTTTATAATATGTACAAACTGCATTGGTTAGTTCAGTTAAATCACCCAAAGAATATTTCCAGTTATCAGGATCTTTTGCTGCATTAACTAATGCATCTATTACGTGCTGATCTGGTTTAAAGTCAGGTGTTCCTACAGAAAGGTTGTACACTTTTCTTCCACTGGAAATTAGTTCATCTTTTTTATCATTTAAAATATTGAAAATACCTGTATTAAAATAATCAAGATTATCTGAAAACTTAAAATCCATAATAAATCCTCCTTTTTAATATAATTGATATAGTATATTTTTTATATTGATTTGTAAATAAATTAACCATTTTATTATAGCATTCACTATGAAAAAATTATATAATTGTTTTATCTAAATAACAAAGGAGTGATAATAGTGAAATATAATAAAAGGCAGTTAAAAGTAATTAATTCTAAAAAAAATGGTTTTAGTATAATTAAGGGAAGTAAAAGTACTGGTAAAACCATAACTGCACTTGAGAGAATACGTAAACTGTTAAGCTCTTGCTGTATAGAAAAAGATGATAATATAATTATGATAGTAAAAAATCAAGAAAAACTAAAAAATGCAAAAAGTCTTTATGAAAAAATTCAATGTGAACAATTTTATCAGGAAAGTTTTTTTGAAAAGACTACAGATGACTGTTTTAAAATACAGACATTAGATAATATAGCTTTCTCATTATTTAATTTATTTAAAAATAGAAGTAAGAATAATTCAAAGTATAGAATTATTTCAAAAGATACAAAATGTGAAATATTATATGAAATAATTAATGCTCTGAAAAATAATGAAAGCATTATAAAAAAATACAATGTTGATATTTCACACTATAATATAAAAGTAAATAAGAAATATTTAAATAAATATAATATAGAGTTTTTAATAAATGAAATCAAGTACATAAAAGCTTTTAATTATACTATAGATGAGTATGCTGAAAGTAATAGAAAAAAATTTATGAATATGACATTACGAAAAAAATCTCAAATACGATATAATATATATTCTATTATGGATATATATAATTTTATAATGAAAAAGATGTTTTTTATTGATGGAGAAGATTTATATCTTATTGCATTAAAGGAAGCTGAAAAGAGCAAGAAGAAATATACTCATATATTTGCAGATAATTATGAGGAATACACAAAAGTTCAAATTTTACTAATTGAACAGATTATTAAGTTTAAGTTTTATTCAAATGTAACATATATAATGAATAATGAGACTATTCAGAATGAAACTGCATATCTTAAATATAATAAAAATTTAAATGAATTTGGACATGATTTTAGAGGTAAAACTACAATTTTAAAAGAGATATATAATTACGAAAATATAGCAGAACCTCATATAAAAAATCTAAATAATGATTTAAGAGAATTAAATAATAAAACATATATAGATTTAAAACATAATAGAATTCATACTTTTGTAAATGATGATGATAATAAAGATGATATATATATAACAGATATGAATAATGAAGAAAAAGCTGAAGATATATGTGTAATTCCTGTATTTAATGAGATTGCGGCTGGTAAGCCTATATTAATTAATGAGCATCTTGAAGATACATATTGTCTTCCAAAGGAATGGATTAAAGGAGCACAGAGTACTTTTATTTTAAAGATACAAGGTGATTCAATGATAGGAAAAAATATAGAAGATGGTGATCTTGTTGTTCTTGATAGTACAAAGGGTGTATACAATAATGATATTGTAGCAGTTGAATTTGCAGGTGAAGCTACATTAAAAACATTTAAAAGGGAAGATAACAGAATATTATTTAATCCTGAAAACCCTAAATACAGTCCTATTGTTATTTATGAAGGCGATGAATTTAATATATTAGGAGTTGCTGTTGGTATTATAAAAAACAGTAATTAAAAAGTGGAGTTTCCACTTTTTAATTACTGTAAACGAATTCATAAAACTGAATATGAAGCTATATAATAAGTAATATAGTTATTAAATTATATTGTGGAGGAAATATGAACTTAATAAACAATTGTATAGATAAAATAATAATTTATATTAATTTATTATTTGATACTGCCGGATATTCAATGTGGATGAAAAATAATGATGGACAATGGATATACTACAATAATGATTAATAAAAAATAGATTTTAAAAAACTGACAAAAATATGGGTCTTTTGCAGCTGAAAATAGAAATTTAAGTACAATTACTTTTCTAAAAGCATAATATATATTATACAGAAGTATTTCAGGAGTATACCATTGAATAACTATGAATTTCATGAGCTGATAATGCTTGATATATTAATATATATTGATTTTTATACAAAAAAAAATGACAGATTAGGTGATATAATAGAAAATATTCTTTATAAGGATAATCTGCAGATACTTATAGATAAAATGTCAACATGTCTGGTTCAGCGAAATAAACAAGAATGGCAGAATATATTGAATTTTATAAAACAAAATGTAAGACTTAGCAATTTAGTTTTATGGAACGTTAAAGATGATAGTGTTTTACGTACAGTTTGTTTTAAAGATGCTGAAAATAACTATATAGTAATTTTTAGGGGCACATCTACATCAAATGAATGGGTGGACAATGGAAAAGGAGCTTATTTAGATGAAACTATAGATCAGAAGGAAGCATTAAAATTTATAGAAAATATTAATGCTCATAATTTAACTGTGTCAGGTCATTCAAAAGGAGGCAATCTTGCCCAGTATGTTACGATATTAAGTAATAAGGTATCCTATTGCGTAGCAGTAAATTCTCAAGGCTTTTCTAAAGAATTTGTTTCAAAGTATAAAAATAGAATAGATGTAAACAGAGAAAAGATAATATGTATAAATGGAAAATATGATTATGTTAATTGTCTGTTAAAAAATATAAGCAGGCAGAATATATTTATAATGACAGAAAAGCAAAAAAATCCATTATATTATCATAAGTGTGAAATCTTACTGGATAATAAAGGAATACTTAGGGCAGAAACTAAAAAACCATTTTTTAATAAAATAATTAATGATTTTTCAGTGTCCCTGTTAAGCGATCTGCCAAAAGATGTTCAGATAATGGTCTTTAACAGCCTTATGGATGGTATAAAAACTCTTATGTGTAAAGATAAATTTTTAGATGAAAATTTTATAAAAATAGTTTTCAGTACAATAATACTAATAATATATGGAAAATATTTTAAATATAAAGAAAGTATTTTATTATTTTATTCTCTTATAGAAATAATAACAGTACCTGTTCTGGTGTGGAATGATTTTATTGAATGTGATGAAACTAAGGATAATGTAAAATATTTTAAGTTAATTGATAAAATAAAATATATTGAAAAGAAGCCCTTATTAAAAATAAAGAATCTGCAGGATAATAATATATATGGAAAACTACAGCAGACAATAAAAAGTTTTTTTAAAGACTTAAATAATGTAAGTGTTCACAATGAATAGACTATAATAAAAAGAGGCTGTCGCACAAAGATTAAATTATACAATATATAGTATCAAGAAGCTTAATCAATATACTATATATAGTCTTTAGATTTTTTGATGCGACAGCCCCTTTTTGTTTACAAAGTTATACTAAATTATTTTATTAATATTGTTTAATAAAAATAGAATCGTGATATAATTTTATTAAGGTAAAATTAGGGAGGGCTATAAAATGGAGTATACAAATCTTCGTGAAGCTGATCAGTTTGATAAGTTTAGTGATGAAATACAAAATTATAATAATTGCGGATATTTTATGCGTTCAACTATGATTTTAAAAAATGCTATAGCATGTTTCCCTAATCATTCGGGATTATATTATCTTCTTTCGCTCACATATTATAATTGCAATGAATATTTAAAAGCCACAGAAAGCTTAAAAAGAGCTATTGAATATGATGACAAAAATAATAAATATTTAGGGCTTATAAGCTGCTGCTTTTTTAAAATAGGAGATTATGAAAGTGCATTTAATTATTCGAAAAAAGCACTTGAGATAGACAGTAATACTGTAGATGCTCTGGTTACTCTTGGAAAGATAGAAATGATCAGGCATAATTATGAAGAAGCATTTGCTTATGCCACTGAGGCAGTAAATATAGATAAAGATAATTATAAAGCTGTAAGGCTGTTAAGTAATTATTATATTGCAAAAGAACAAAACCCTAAAGAAGTGTTGAAAATATTACAAAGGGCTGCAAGTCTTGGTAATGATGATGAACTGGAACTTGATATTGTTAAGTTTTTATTTCTTGACGGAGAGTATGTTGAATGTCTTAGAAGATGTAAAGCTATTATTTCTTCTCATTCTAATGCTTATGTTTCTCAGAAAGTATCTAAATTTGTAACAATGATTTATGATAAAGTGCTTCAAAGTAAAAGTGAATTAAAATCACAGCTTGATAGTATATTGGACAAACAAGATCTTATAAAGAATAATAAAATAATTGATAAGATAAAGGAAGAGCTTCAGAAAGATGAAGAGTATACAAGTGAAGAACAGATATCTTTTGTACTTGATGATATAGACTGTGATAATGAAAAAAAACCTAAATATGAGCCTTTGAAGAAAAAAAACAATAGTATAGTACAGAAAATACAAGATAAAGAGAATATAAAAGACCAAAGTGATACTGAACTTCATAATTCATTACAGAAGTTAAAAAGTCTTGTTGGATTAAAAAATGTTAAGAATGAAATTGAGAAAATTGTAAGTTTAATTAGGTATGAAAAAAATAGGAATGAAGTATTAAATTTACATGAGCACAGCAATCAGGCATATCATTTTGCTTTTTTGGGCAACCCAGGAACAGGAAAAACTACAGTTGCACGTCTTATTGGAGATATATTTCATAATCTGGGGATTCTGGAAAAAGGTCAGCTTATAGAAGTAGATCGAAGCAAAATAGTAGGACGATTTGTGGGAGAAACTGCAAAGCTTACTCAAAAAGCAATTGAAAAGGCTTCTGGAGGAATACTTTTTATTGACGAAGCATATTCTCTGTATAAAGAAAATGACAGTAATGATTTTGGAAAAGAAGCAGTAGAAACTTTAATAAAATCTATGGAAGACAACCGGGATAAGTTCACTGTTATTTTAGCAGGATATACAAATGAAATGAATAAACTTATTAATTTAAATCCAGGATTAAAGAGCCGAATAAATTTAATAATTAATTTTGAAGATTATACAAGTAATGAACTTCTTGAAATTGGTCGTAAGATGGCTGATAAAAATCATTATAAAATATCCAAGGCTGGCCAGAAGGCTTTTTTAGAGAAGATTGCAGTAGAGAAAGTAGATGAAAATTTTGCTAATGCAAGGATAGTAAGAAATATTATAGAAGAAGCAATTAGAGAGAAAGCATTTAGAATTGGTTCAAAGAAGGTATCTAAAAGGCAGCTTACAACATTAGAACCTAAGGATTTTGGCATAAAATTATCTTTTAATAAAAAAGAGAAGATGGACAAATTAAAAAAAGAACTGCAGAATCTTATTGGACTTACAGAAGTAAAACAAATAATTGAAAATATTGTGGATACAGTGCAGCTATCCTATAAAAAAAGAGATTTAGGCATGGCATATGAAGATATTTCGTTAAATATGTGTTTTTTAGGTAATCCAGGAACAGGAAAAACTACAGTTGCAAGATTACTTGGAAAAATACTAAAAGAAATAGGTGTGTTAAAAAAAGGTCATATGGTAGAAGTAACAAGAAGTGATCTTGTAGGAGAGTATGTAGGACAGACAGCTCCCAAAACTCTTGAAAAGATTAAGGAAGCATATGGGGGGATTCTATTTATAGATGAAGCTTATAGCCTTAATGGGAGTGGTGAAAATGACTTTGGAAAGGAAGCTCTTTCAACTCTTATAAAAGAAATGGAAGATAACAGAGATAAGCTCCTTGTAATTATGGCAGGTTATACATATGAAATGAATAAGTTAATGGATTTAAATCCAGGATTACGTTCAAGAATTAAGTTTGAAGTTAATTTTGAAGATTATGATACGGAAGA
>CAZLOP010000006.1:0-12527 GCA_964561205.1 uncultured Clostridium sp.
TTTACATAACTTTTTATTAAATAAACAGTTTATAATTTCCTATACGTTAAAATAATCAAAAAAGAGAGGATTATAATAATCTTCTCTCCCCAATTTTTATTTAATTAAAATATATTTTCTAAAAATTAGTTATCTGATCCTTGTGCAAAAAAACTCTTTATCTGATTTAATTCTTCATTTACTGCTTCTAATGACATTGTATCCTCTACATTCTGATCATTGTTTAAGGCTTTGCTGTCATCCTTTGAAGAATCTTCTTTAGTATCAATTTCCTTAAACTCTATCCTTTCTTCACTCTGTACTTCTTCTACTGTAGTTTCTGCTGCTTCAGGTATCTCTTCTAAAGAATCTATTTCATTAAAATTTTGTAAAGCTTGATTTTCTTCTCTGTTCTTTTCTACAAGATTGTAATTTTTCATAAAATCTTTTTCCATGTCATCAAATGTTTCCATGGTTGTGTTTAAGAAGTTTTTATATTTTGATCTGAATTTTGTAAATTCCTGTTTAACTTTTTCATATTCATCATTAATAACTATAACATCATTATGAGCTTTATCTAAAACTTTTTGCGCTGTTTCATTTGCATTTTTAACCATTAATTCTGCTTCTTTTTTAGCAGAACTTTTTGCCTGTTCAGCTGCATTTTGGGCTAATAATAATGTATTCTGAATAGTATTTTCAATGTTTGAATAATACTCAACTTTTTCAGTAAGATTAGCAAGCTTTTCTTTTAATGCTGCATTTTCTTTGTATACTTCTTCGTAGTTTTCAACTACTTCATCTAAAAACTCATCAACTTCTTCAGAATTATAACCTCTTAAACCTTTTTTAAATTCTTTATTGCTAATATCCATTGGTGTAAGTTTCATAATACCACTCCTATTATGTATATTTTTTTATTAGTAATTTTAATTTACCACTTTTACTATTACCTATAGTATCACCAACTATAAACTTTCCCTTTTTTCTTATGGTTATTCTTTCATCTTTCTTTACTTCATAACTCTTGTCTCTAATCATGTTATAGTCTGCTAATACCAAACCTTGTTCTATCAATGCTGCTGCCTTTGACCTAGTAATATTACAGAGCTTACATACCAGTGAGTCAAGCCTTAAAGAAGAAACTAAAACAGTTTCTTCTTTAAGATCAACCTTGGGAAAATCTTTTTCATTTTCAATAATTTTAACTTTACATGAAATATTGCCCACTTTTTCAAGGCTATACAAAATAAAATCTGCAATTTCTGAATGTACTGCTGCATAGCAGCTATTTCCATGAACAATTAAATCTCCAATTTTATTGCGCTGTATTCCAAGACTTAATATACTGCCTAGATAATCTTTATGCTTTAAGGTTGTAAATTTAGAAGTATTAGTTATCATTATACATTTAATAGGAAAATGTTCCTTATACTTGTTATTAAAACAAATCATTCGTCTTTCACATTCTTCAAAAATGCCATAACTATCCACTTCTATACTGCCTTCTCCAAAAGTTTTTTCAAACCATTTCCAAACATCAGGCGTATAAAAATTATTTCCAAAAAGCGTAATATTCTTTTGTTTACATAAACCATACTTTTCGTATAAATTTAAAACTTCTGCTTTGTCATCACCAAATAAACTATTAATTACTTCTTTCATCGCAAAACCTATTATAAAAGTATTCTAAAAATAAAATTTCTTATAATGTCAAGTGCAAATAATGCTATTATTGGTGAAAAATCAATGGGACTATTCCCAAAAAATCTATCTTGCAGTTGTCTAAATGGCTCTAAAATAGGAGTTGTAATCTTATAAATCATTTCCATAAAAGAATTATATCTTAATTGTGGAACCCATGACGCTATACATTCTACTAATATTGCAAGTTCTAATAATCCGAATACTGAATTTATTACTTTTATGATTAGATCTAACATACTGCCTCCTACTTAGACCAGTTAAATAATGCTTTTGTACTCAATTCATTTTTTAATTCATTTGTAACTTCAACATTTGAAGGTGATAATAAATATACACCTTTCTCTATCTGCTGTACTTCTCCACCTAATGCATAACATGAACCACTAATAAAGTCTAATAATCTTTGTGCAATTTTTAAATCAAGAATAGTAGTATTAACTAAAACAATTCTTCTGTTTTTTAATGCATCACATATTTCCATAGCTTCTTCATAATCAGAAGGTTTTGTTATTGTTACCTTAACTGAAGTAGATGTATGAATATTTACTACTTTTCCACTATTAGGAATCTTTTTGTTGGTTATCACTGGTTCTGCTTCTTCAGTTTCTTCTTCATTTTCATACTCATCATCTTCGTATTCATCATAATCCTCATAATCTTCAAAGCCCAGAATAGATTTTACCTTTGAAAAAACATTACTCATTATTTTCTCCTCCTATATATTATAATCTCTTTCTCCAAATATTCCTGTACCAACTCTTACTAATGTTGATCCCTCTTGTATTGCAATTTCATAATCATTAGTCATCCCCATTGATAAAATATCCATGGAAATATTTTTATAAGTTTTCTTCTTTAAATCATCAAAGATTGATTTTGTTCTTTTAAAGTATTTTCTATTACTTTCTTCATCTCCTTTAGGAATTATAACCATTAATCCTTTAACTAAAACATTAGAACATTTTTCAACTTCCTGAATAAAGTCATTAAGGTCTTCTTCCATAACACCAGTCTTACTTTCTTCACGTCCTATGTTTATTTCAATCAAAGTATTTATCTTTTTGCTATTTTTTTTATATACTTTTTCAAGTTCACTTAATAACCTGACACTATCAAGAGAATGAAACAAATATACCTTATCTACTAAATATTTTACTTTATTAGTCTGTAAATGACCAATTAAATGCCATCTTACATCTTTGTGAAAAATCTCTTCCTTTTTTAAAAGTTCCTGAACTTTATTTTCCCCAAAATCTCTCATTCCACATTGATATGCTTCTTCCAAATATTCAATAGGTTTAGTTTTTGAAACAGCAAGCAATGTGACTTCCTCTGGTATTGTTTTTTTTACTTTTTCTATATTTTCTTTTATCCCCATGACTAACACCTTTTCATTAATGCCTTTCTTTTACCTCAATATGTTTATATTCTTCACTAATTCAAAATTTCCTTCAAAAATATTTAATAAAATTTAATTTTATTCTTCTTCACTTTGTGACATAAAACTTATTATTCCATTTGAACTTGTTGAAGGCATAGTAATTTTATCTCTTGTTTCTATGGAAACATTAAGCTTTCTTATAATAAGTGTATTAATATAGCTTCCCTCTTCAAGAATTGCCGCTTTAAGTTTTGCAGAATCACCAATTACATAGATATTAAAGGGAGCATATTCCATACTTCCATCATCAAACCCAATAAATGCCCAGTTACAAATAATACCAGACCATGGCACAACACGATGATTGTTTACACAAATAGCCTGAGCTCCCGCATTTCTAAGTTCGTTTAATACCATTGCCATATCACTATCATGTAAAAGTTTGCTGTTAATCTCGTCAATATTTTCTTTATCGTAATCAGTTTCACCATCATCTATTCGCAAAATTATGCCAGGCCCTTCAACCGCATCCATTCCATTAAACATATTATATTCATTAATCTGATTTTTCATATCCTCAACAATTTTTTCATTCTGCTCATCTTCTTCTTTATATTTATTTATTGTCTTATTTATTTCATAATTTTCTTCAGCAATCCTGTCAATATCTTTATATAAATTGTTTCGATCTTCTACAGCCTGCTGATATTGAGATGAATTAAGTACAGAATATGATGTTATTCTTTTAAAATCAAAATTCATTGAAATAAGTATTCCTACCAATATTGCTGCAATAAAAACAAAGAAAAAACTCCCATTGTTTTTCATTCTTCTACCTCAGTACTCTTTACTTTTTTATTTTTTCTGTTTCTAAACTGCTCCAATAAAATACGTCTTATAATTGCAAAATTTTCAAATATCCTTCCCCCAAATACTATTACAGCTGCAATATAAATAGGTATACCAAGCTTATCTCCTAGAAAAGCAAGTAACACTGCAATAAGTGCATTTCCAAAAAAGCCAGAAACAAAAATATCAGTACAAAAGTTTTTAGACAAATTGGCTCTTATAGCACCAAATACTGAATCTAAGCATGCCAGTATAGCTATAGACATATATGATGAAAAGCGTTCAGGTATATTAACATCTAATGCAAAACCAAAAATAATTCCAATAAGTAGCCCTATTACTGCAATCAATTTATTCTCTCCTATTCTTTTACAGATTTAATGAATTCACTTTTTAATGATACTGTTGATTTTCCTATCTTTATATCATCTTCAAGTTTTAACTCTGTATTATAATTAGATAATGAGCCATATTCTAATGAGCCAGGGAAATCAACTCCTACTTCCATACGATTTTTATCCCCAATTGCCTTTATGACTATCTTTTCTCTTGGATAAACTCTTCCTGTAGAACCAATTGCTATACCACTTCCAGCAGTTTTTATCCCAGTCTGTGAAGTAATTCTTATATCATTAATACATATTGCTTCAGCACCTGAATACCATAATAAATTAACTATATGAACAAGCTCTGATTCACTTAAATCTCTGGCATTATTACTATTAGATGAAAAAATTGTACTTTTAGGAGTAATTGTTAATGTAACTCCAGGGCCTTTAACATCTACAATTCCTAAATGCATTCTCGCAGTATCAAGCTGATTTTTGATTTCTGATGCAATATCACTTTCCTGAGCTGCTGATTCTTCCATCTGTTTTAATTCATTTGATAACTGGTTATTTGTAGCAAGAAGTTCTTCTTTTTCTTTTTTAAGTACTTCTATCTCAGATATAACATCTGCTGAATTACCATCAATACCAGCTGATGTATTGCTTTTTGTACTTAACACTTTAAACTGACATGTTAACAAAAACCCCAAAAAACAACATATCACTGCAATGAACAGTTGAGATTTAGATATTTTCATATTTTCTCACTTCCATATCCTATTCTTCTTTATAATATACAGGATTACCATCAAATCCTACATCTATATATCCTTTTTTAATTCCAATTGACTGATCTTCTATAATATGAAGAAGTTCATTCATCTTATTAGTAAGCTTTTCATCATTTCCTAGTCTGCCTTCAATTTGCCCAATATATACTTTAATATTAGTTAAGTCACTAAGATCAATTGAATCAATTTTATAATTTGTTGGATTTACTATAATCATTTGTGCAAACAAATCAAGTATATTATACATTCTTTCTTCACTTACTGCCTTATCCCCTATATTCTTCCCTGAAATTTTAATGCCAGATAATTTTACCAGATTCCTGTTTTTAATATCTGCATTATTTTCTAATATTACAAGATCATTGCTAAGCACATATACATTCTTATCTTCCTGAATATAATAAACTGCTTTCTTTTCAGTAACTGTTATATTAACAAGCTTAGGATAAGATTTTTTAATTTTTACTGATTTAACATAAGGATTCTTTTTTGCTTCTTCTACTATATGGGACTTATCAATAAATAAAATATTCTGACCTAAAAGATATTCTGTTTTTTCTTTAACTTCATCCCCGCTTCTTACTGGATTACCTAGTATAGCAACTTTCTTTATTATAAAGAAATCAGACTTGCATGCAAATGCAACAAAACTTCCAATTAAAACAAAAACAAAAAAAATTATTTTTAAAATAAGCCGTCTTCTATTTCTTTTAACAATATATTTATTTCTACTTTTTGCCATAAACATCCCTATTTTCTATTACATTTTCTATCCATTATATAATACCACTTTAATGCTGCATTTTCACTAAATATTTATATAAAAAGCACAGAAGCAATTTATAACATTTACTCCTGCACTTTTTAATTATTTCATAATATTTTCTTTTCCTTCTATCTGCCTTGAAATATTTAAAAGAATCCCCATCACCGTCAAATTAATAACCAGCGAAGTACCTCCATAGCTTATAAAAGGAAGAGGTACTCCTGTAACTGGCATAGACCCTGTTACAACTGCAATATTTATAAGAGACTGAACAGCAATTACTGATGTTATCCCAACTGCAAGAAGTGAACCATAGACATCTTTAGCTTTCATTGCAACTACTATGCCACGCCATACTAAAATAACAAATAAAGCTATTATAATAAGACATCCTATAAGACCTAGCTCTTCACCAATAATTGAAAATATAAAATCATTATGAGGCTCTGGCATATACAAAGTTTTCTGCCTAGACTGTCCAAGGCCTAATCCTGTTATTCCTCCTGCTCCAAGTGCATAAAATGACTGAATAAGCTGATACCCATCTCCTGTAGGGTATTTCCAAGGATTAGTAAAACTCATAAGTCTTTTCATTCTGTAAGGTTCAAGTACAGTAAATGCTACTGCTGCTGCAACCAAAGCTGGCGCAACATATCCAAAAAGGTGTTTAAATCTTCCTCCTGCTGCAAAAAGCATTATAAATGTAACTATCATTATAACACTGGCTATACTTAAGTTTTTTTCTGCTAAAACAATTGCTGCATAGGCACCAGATATAATCAGATAAGGAATAATTCCCTTTCTAAAGTCTTTAATTTCTTCACCTTTACGTTCAATACTCATGGCAAGAAATAATACTACTACATATTTTGCAAGTTCTGATGGCTGAAAGCTTAGCGGACCAATCATTATCCATCTTTGTGCTCCATTTGATCCTGGAAATAAAAACACAGCTAAAAGAAGCGGAACGCTGACCACCATAAGTGCAGCTGTATATTGTTTTATTTTATGATAGTCAAAGCACATCATAAAATACATAGCCACAATTCCAAGTGGAGCAAACACCAGCTGCTTTTTAAGGAAATGCATGCTGTCTCCCTTTTGAAACATAGCAGTATACGAACTGGCAGAATATACCATAACAACACCAATACATACCAATATTATTACAGAATAAAAAATACCATAATCTATACTACCCATTTTATTTTTTCTGGTTTTTTTCATTCTCATTCATAAATCCTCCATAAATTATTAAATAATTATGAAACCAACAATGCAAAGTAATGCTGTAACTGCTGAAAAAATCGAAACAATCTTAACTTCACTCCAGCCAAGCTGTTCAAAATGATGATGAATAGGAGCCATTTTAAATACTCTTTTTCCTGTCAGCTTAAATGATGTAACCTGTATTATTACAGATAAAGTTTCCATGACATAAATTCCGCCTACTACAATAAGTAATAATTCCAGTTTAAGCATTAATGCTATTGTTGCAATTGATCCGCCAAGTGCAAGTGATCCTGTATCACCCATAAATATCTTTGCTGGAAAAGCATTATACTTTAAAAAGCCTATAAGAGCTCCAATAAGTGCCAGACAAAATGCTGTTATTTCTTTGTTTCCAGTTCTGTATCCTACAATTGCAAAGAAAGTTAAAACAATTATCGTTACACTTGTTGCCAATCCATCAAGTCCATCTGTAAGATTTACAGCATTTGTCACACCAGAATAGTATATTACAATAAAAGGTATATATAGTATTCCTAAATTTATTTTGAAATTAAATATGGGAACAAGTAAATCACTTCCTATATATTTATAGCCATATATTGCAAATGCTATTGAAAATATAAGAAGAAGAATCATTTTCTGACCTGCTTTTAATCCAAGATTATCTTTATGAATTATCTTTAAAATATCATCTAAAAAACCTATAAAACCAAAGGCTAAAAGCGAATAAAATAGAATCATTTCCTTTGAATTCAAACTGTACCTCATAAGAATTATTGTAACAGCTGTTGCTATAAAAAATATAATTCCTCCCATAGTAGGTGTTCCTGATTTTTTTAAATGACTTTTTGGTCCATCACTTCTGATATTCTGACCAAATTTTAATTTATGAAGTAATGGTATTAATATTGGTCCTAATATTATTGAAGTAATAAGAGCAATTATTATCGGTATAAATATTTTTATTTCTAGCGTTTCCCCCATGCAGCACTGCCTAAAAAAGGCAGGTCACCTCCTTTTGTCTATTCAAATATTTTATTTAATTCTTTTACTATTTCTTCGAATTTTGCACTTCTGGATGCTTTTACTAAAATAACATCATTTTCATTAATAATGTTTTTTAATTTGTCTGTTATTTCTTCTTTAGTGTCAAAAACATAGCAGTTTTCTTTATATCCTTCTTCATAATATTTTTTATATTCTCCACATGTAAGAAGAATATCACATTTATCTTTAGCAAATACACCAACTTGACTATGTCCTTCAGGTGCATAATCACCAAGTTCTCCCATTGTACCAAGAACTGCAATTCTTCGCCTGTCTTTATAAGAATCCAGTACATTTAAAGCTGCTTTCATAGAATCAGGATTAGCATTATATGCATCATTTATTATTGTAAATTTCTTTTTTTGTATTATTTCAAGACGCATTGATGTAGATTCAAAGTTACTTAACCCTTTTTCCATTTCAGCAAAGGAAAGACCAAATTCAAAACTTACAGCAGAAGCTAATAACCCATTAAAAATATTATGCTCTCCTGCCATATTTAAATTAAATAAATGTTTTTTATTATTAGCATAAACATAAAAACTTGTTATCTTATTTGACAGCTTAATATTTTCTGCATAAAAATCATTATTATGATTATATCCAGTTCTTTTTATTTTAAAACAATATTTATCATCTACAGTATTTAACATATCATTTTCTGTATTTATAATTAATGTATTTTTCTCAGACATATAATTGGCTATACTCATCTTCTCTTTAAGTATATTTTCTCTTGTCTTTAAATATTCTATATGAGCTACCCCTACATTAGTTATAACTGCCACATCAGGTCTTGCTATATCTGCAAGATAATCTATTTCACCAAAATTATTCATTCCCATTTCTAAAACGGCAACATCATATGAACTATCCAAGCTTAAAATCATAAGTGGAAGACCTATATCATTATTAAAGTTCCCTTTAGTTTTAAACACTTTATATTTGCCGCTTAAAAAGGCGGCAATAAGGTCTTTTGTTGATGTTTTTCCTGTTGAGCCTGTAACTCCTACAACTTTTATTCCAAGCTTTTGTCTATAATATTTAGCTAAATTTCCTAATGCTTTTCTTGTATCTTCAACTAAAATGACATTTGCCATAGAATCAATTTTTTCTTTTTCAAACTTTACTTCATCAATGATTAATACTGAAGCTCCACTTTCTGCTGCTTTTAAGGCATAATCATTTCCATTGAAATTTGCACCTTTCAAAGCTATAAATAAATTATCTTTTTGAATTTTTCTAGTATCAGTACAAACCTCATTAAATTTGTCACTGCTGCTTTTTATTATAAGTTTTCCCTTAACTGCATTTACTACTTCCTGCATTGTTAATTCCATAATTACACCCCGCTAATTTAAGCTACAAATTTATATATAAATTAATTTTTACATTTCAGAATTTCCTTTACAACTTCACGTTCATCAAAATGAATTGTTTTATCTTTTAATATCTGGTATGTTTCATGACCTTTGCCTGCTAATACTATAACATCATCTTTTTGCGCAATTTCCATTGCTTTTCTGATGGCTTCTTCTCTATTTTCTATAATAATATAATTGTCTTTATCAATGCCCTTTTTTATATCTTCAATTATTGCCATTGGTTCTTCACTTCTTGGATTATCGCTTGTAATAATGGCAATGTCGCTTAAATCAACACCTATTTTACCCATCTGTGGCCTTTTTACTTTATCCCTGTCTCCACCACATCCAAAAATTGAAATAAGTCTTCCTTTTGTAAAAGCCTTTGCTGTTTCTAATATATTTAAAAGTCCATCTGGTGTATGTGCATAATCAATTATTATTTCATATGGAAGATTATATTCTTTTGCACATCTTTCACATCTTCCTGGAACTAAAGTTTCCTTTATTCCTTTTTTTATAGCTTCCACATCAATACCAAGCTTATAGCACATTGCTATTGCACCTAATGAATTATAAATATTATAATCTCCAGGAATTTCTAAGGTGAATTCTTCATCCTTTGATAAATTAACCTTAAATTTTATTTCTTTGCTTCCCATAATTTCATCTTTTGCCTTAAAGTCACTATTTTCTTTTAATGAAAAAGTATATACATTAGTGCTATTCATTTTTTTCAAATCATCAATAACATTTTTACCATAATTATCATCAATATTTATAAATTTTATTCTTGACCGTTGAAATAATTTAAATTTCTCTTTGTAATAATTTTCAAATGTTTTGTGAAAGTCAAGATGATCTCTTGTAAGATTAGTAAATATTCCGCCTTCAAATTCTATTCCATAAACTCTGTCTAAAGCAAGGGAATGTGATGAAACCTCCATAATACAGTATTCAACATTTTTATCTGCCATATCTTTAAACAGCTCGGCAAGTTCTAAAGATTCAGGTGTTGTTCTTTCAGTTTCAAGCTTTTCATCTCCTATATAATTTGCTATTGTTCCTATAAGCCCAACCTTTTTACCTGCATTTTCTAATATATCTTTTATCATAAAAGTTGTTGTTGTCTTTCCATTAGTCCCTGTAACACCTATTATTTTCATTTTTTTAGCCGGATTATCATAATAATTTTCTCCAATTACAGCCAGGGTCTTTCTTGTATCTTCAACTTTAATAACATTAATATCTGCGCAGTCAGCATCTACTTCATCCTGAATTATTATTGTTTTTGCTCCAGCTTTAACTGCATTTTGTATATATTTATGACCATCTGCCTGAAAGCCTTTTATACATACAAAAACATCATTTTCACATACTTTTCTGCTGTCATAAGCTATTTTATTAATTTCATTATCTGTATTTCCAGAAATAATTTTATAATCAATACCATTTAAAACTTGTTTTAATTTCATATAAAACATCCTCACTTTCTTAATGTTATGTTTTATCTCATAAAAAAGGTTCCAAAACTTGCTTTTGGATTCTTTTGCACCCTACAATTTTTTTAACATATTAAACTTTTTAAGTCGCTAAAGCCTCTATATTATATGACTTTTTATTAAGCAAACATTTTACAAATTCCTATACGTTAAAGATAGCATGTGAGTTATCCCACATGCTATAAATTGTCATATGATTTAATCTTCATACTCTATATTCAATGTAAATTTAACGCCTGTTCCCTTTCTAATAACTTCTCCTGGTGAAACATTCTGTTCACTTACATTTCCTTCACCTTCAAAAGACCCTGTAAGTCCAAGTTCACCTAAAAGTTTTTCAGCGTTCTCTTTACTATATCCTCTAACATCCGGCATTGCAACACTATTATTATAAGTCGCATCACTACCAGTGTAAAGAATTATTTTTGAACCTTCTTTAACAGCATAGCCTGGATAAGGACTCATATCTATTACTTTTGTTCCATTTCCATCAACAGTATAGTTCAAGTTATTTTCCTTAAGCTTCTTTTTAGCTTTTTCAACTGTCATATTTCTAACTTCAGGAACTGTTACATCTTTTATAATTGCATTTTCATTATCACTGCTGTACTTGTTATTCATATAATTAAAAATATCAATCCACAGCTGTTTTGCATATGGTACCGCAACCTGTGATGCATAGTAAACTCCTGTACTTGGTTCATCAACTGTTATCATCATTGTTATTTTAGGATTATCAATTGGAGCCATGCCAACAAATGATGATATATACTTGCCGTCTCCATAATTACCATTAATAACTTTTTGAGCTGTACCTGTCTTTCCTCCAATGTGATATCCTTCAATAAAGGTATTGACACCTGAACCTTTTAATACAACATTTTCTAAATATCCCCTTAGCTCTGCTGTTTTTTCTTTACTTGCAACTGTTAATTTTTTTGGGGTAAATGTCTTATCTACTATTTTTACACCATTCTTATCTGAATGTGTTATTTCCTTCATAACATGAGGCTGTATCCATGTTCCTCCATTAGCCACTGCATTAAATGCTGTAAGATACTGAACAGAATTTACTGTGTTAGTCTGTCCAAAGGATATTGTAGCCAAATCTGCTTCTGACATATTATCAACTGTTTTTACTATTCCTGAAGCCTCTCCTGGCAAATCTATTCCTGTTTTCTTTCCAAAACCAAACTTATCAATTGATTCATGTAATTTTTCTTTTCCTATTAACTGACCTACCTGAATAAATGCAACATTACATGAATTCTGTATTATTTCAGGAAATGTCTGCATTCCATGTCCAGCCAATACCCAGCACTTTGGTGTTATTCCGCCAACAGCAAAAGAACCTCCACAAAAAAATGTACTATTTGCATTAACAACTCCATTTTCAAGACCTGTTATAGCTGTAATTACCTTAAATATAGAACCTGGTTCAAATGTGTCATTTACCAGTCTGTTTCTCCACATCTTTTGAATTTTTTCACCATCAGTATTACCCTCAAAATTCTCATAACCTTTATAAGGTTCATTAGGATCAAAGTCAGGCTTATTTGCCATAGCAAGAATTTCTCCT
>CAZLOP010000006.1:12537-16623 GCA_964561205.1 uncultured Clostridium sp.
TATGAGGATCCATTATTAATACTGATGCTGCTTTGGCCTGATTATCTTCATAGGCCTGCTGGGCTGCTTTTTCAGCAAAATACTGAATATTTTCATCAATGGTTAATGTAACATCTTTACCATCTACTGGTGATGTAAAATTAGAAATTGTATATGGAAGATCATTGTTATTTTTGTCAAGTTCAGTAATCTTCATTCCCGGTATTCCAGATAAATAGTCATTATACTGAAGTTCAACCCCTGTAAGACCAGCACCATCTATATTAGTGCTTCCAAGTACGTGTGATAAAAAATTATTATTAGGATAATACCTCTTTGTATCCGGAGATACTATAACACCACTTATATTAAGTGCTTTTACTGCATCTGCCTGATTCTTTTCTATTCTTCTTATTAATGTGGCCGAACCAGCATCAGCACCACTTGGAAGTTTAGTTTCAAGCTTCTTTTTTACATCTTCTGTTTCCATTCCTACAGCTTTAGCTATAACTGGTGCAATATCATCTGTAGTAAGTGTTGTTCTGCCTGCACCAACTACAATTCCTATAGAATTTAATTCCTTTATTCTTGTTGCATCTAACTCTCTCTTTAAATAACTTCTAATAGAATTCAAATCAAAATCAACTCTGTAAACATTGGCTGATACGGCTAATTCTTTACCATTTGCATCTAATATTTTTCCTCTAATTGCATCAATTTTCACTTCACTTGTCCATTGTTCTTCTGCCCTTGCTGCATACTCCTGCCTTTTAACAGTCATAATATAAGTAAGTCTGCATACTAAAAATAAAAAAATAGTACTTAACCCTATTATTATAATACTCATACGCTTACGCATCTTTGATTTGTCTCTATATATATTTTTTTTCAAATTTCTTCCCCCATCTATTTTTTGTATAGATAGCTTACTTCTTAATTTCATTGAAGCAGTTAATTTATTTTTAATAAATCCTTTATTGAATCAATAATACTGTTATCTTTTTTGTCAGTTTTATATTCACTTTCTTGTACATCCTTAAAATAATTGTTACTGCAGTCCACTACAACTACATCACTCTTTTGTGCAACTTCCATAGATAACCTGCTTTGTGCATTATCCTGAATATTTTTTAAGGATGAATATTTTAAAATTGTTATTTTTAGCGCTTCATTTTCTTCATCAAGATCATTTATCTCTCTATTAAGCGCTCTTACTTTTTTCTGCATATTATACACTCTGCTATCCCCTAAAATAGTAAGTGTTCCAAAGCATAAAATCACTACTGCAATATTAAGAAGATATTTTCTATCACTTTTCCTTTTCTCTTTTAATCGTCTGTTTTTTGCAATTCTTTTTGTATTTTTATGCCTTCTTCTAGGATTCTGTTCCTCAATCCTTCGTGATGGGCTTGTTACTGTATTGCCTTTTATATAATCATATTCTCCTCTTGCCATTTTATTCACATCCCTACTAAAATAACATAACTTTTACCTTAAATCTTTTCTAATATTCTGACTTTTGCACTTCTGCTTCTTGGGTTCTGTTCAATTTCTTCTTTGCTTGGTGCAATTCCCTTTTTAGTCAGAACTTTAATTGTTGGCTCTTTTCCACACACACATATAGGAAATTCCTTTGGACATGTACATGGATTTTCCAGTTCTCTATATTTCAACTTTACTATTCTGTCTTCCAGTGAATGGAATGTTATTATAACCATTCTGCCACCTTTATTAAGTCTTTTTACTCCATCTTCAATAGTTTTATTTAATATTTTTAATTCAGAATTAACTTCAATTCTTATGGCCTGAAAAGTTCTCTTTGCTGGATGAGGTCCTTCTCTCCTCGCTTTTGCTGGTATAGCATTTTTTATTATCTCAACAAGTTCTAAGGTTGTTTCTATATTCTTTTCACTTCGTGCCTCAACTATAAATGAAGCAATCCTTTTAGCAAATTTTTCTTCCCCATAATCTCTTATTACTCTGTATAAATCTTCTTCACTATAATTATTTACAACATCATATGCCGAAAAATTGTTGTCACGATTCATTCGCATATCAAGATGTGCATCATTCATATAGCTGAAACCTCTGGATGCTTCATCAAGCTGATATGATGATACTCCAAGATCCATCAGTATTCCATCAACTTTATCTATATTAAGTTCAGTTAATATTTCATCTATATTATAGAAATTATTATGAACATATTTTACATTATCATAATCTTTCAATCTTTCATGAGCAGCCTTAAGTGCATCATTATCCTGATCAATTCCTATAAGTAATCCTTCATTAGATAATTTTTTCAAAATATGTGAAGAATGACCTGCCCCACCTAATGTACAATCAACATATATTCCATTTTCTTTTATATCCAGCCCTTCAATACATTCATTTAATAAGACAGATACATGTTTAAACTCCATAACAAAAACTCCTTATATTCCCAAATTGTTTATTTTTCGGCAATTTTCTCAAAATTCATATTACTTTTATCTTAACCATTCCACTTTTCTTTGCTCCAAATTTCAACTCTAGATAATACTCCTATACTTACTATGTCCTTTTCTATTCCTGCATATTCTTTTAAATTTTGTGGAATTAGTCCTCTAAATTGTTTATGAACTTCTATTTCACATGCTCCTGAAAAAAGGAATCTTACGAAAGCTCTAGCATCTTTGTTTGTCAAAGGTAAAGTTTTTAATTTCTCTTCTAAAATTCTCCACAAAATTATATTCTATATGCATTTTTTATTTCCTTCTCAATTTCAAAAAAAATTTAAGTTTATTTTAATAAAAGAAAGAAGCAGCTTTCACATTAATGTAACAGCCCCTTCTTTCTTTTATGATAAATCTCTATTTAAATTATTTGCTGCAATAAATTTCAATTGCATGGGATAGAAATTGTGCAGTTCCCTCACCATTTTTGTCAATATTTTCTTTAAACCTAATATCATTCACGTACATTTGTCCTAAATCACTTAATATTTCTTTTGTGCATTTATAATAATACTTACTAATATGATTCTGCCATTTAGAAACTAATTTTTGTACTTTTTCATTATTGGGATCAATGTCTTTCAAATTAGCAAATTCTTTCATAATCACTGCAGCTTCAATATTTATCTTATCTTTTTCTGCATCATTATATTTTCCTTCTCTTTTTCTGCTTTCTTTATATTCTTCAGTATTGCCATAACGCTTTTCTGCTTCCTTGACATATTTCTTTTTAGCTTCTTCTATGGCTGTTACATCAAATTCTTCAAAACTCATGTTATCGTCTCCTTTAATTATACTGTCTACAAGCTTTATAATATTATTAAGACGTGCTTTTTTTAACATAAGCAGCTCTTTTTGTTCTTTTAAAGCCTGTATTTTATTATATTGAGGACAGGTTATGATTTTCTTAATCTCTTTAAGCGGAAACTGAAGTTCTTTATAAAAAAGTATTATCTGAAGAGTTTCTAGTGACTTCTTATCATAATATCTATATCCTGCTTCTGTTACTTCTTTTGGTTTTAATAAGCCTATGTCGTCATAATAATGAAGTGTGCGCACACTTACACCGCTTAATATTGCTATTTCACTTATGCTTAATTTCATATTCCCACCTCACAAATAATATAATAATTTATTACGTTACGTCAGAGTCAACACTTATTTTAAATTATTTATTTCGCTTTTTTATTGGTATCTGTATTTCAGTAAGCCATTCTTCTTCACTATCTTTATTCCATATTCCATCAATATAACTTTCTCTTGGATTATCTGCCATTTCATAGCCATTATTTTCAATCCATTTCATTAAAGCTGCATAACCTTTTCTAAGCTCTGAGTAAGAGCCTTTATGATATATGTACATGCAGCAATTTCCACACTATAAATAGTTTTAAATTTCACCTTTTCAGTATCTTCTTTCATTTCTGTAACTGCCTCACATATTTCAATATCAATATTCTGCTCTTTATACTCTTCATCATGATAAATACTGAAACAATAATCTGGAGTAGGACATGCGCATCCTCTAATTTCCATATCTCTTCCCATTTGTGGGTAAATTGTAAACAAAGCATAATTACAGGACTTACTAGCGTGACATGTTAAAATT
>CAZLOP010000007.1:0-15914 GCA_964561205.1 uncultured Clostridium sp.
CACTTTGCCTGCTTATTCATCAGAAATGCATAATAACGTTTTATTAAATTATTAGTTGCTAATTCATACAAATCTTTTGATCTATTTTTATCTTGTTTTATTGATGTTGAAATTATAGAAAATTTTAAACTTTTTAAAAGCACTGGCAAATCTGCAACAAACTGATCAATAATACTACTAAAATCCCCTGAGTAAACGTTTTCCACCGATAATATATCACTTAATTTTACATCTGCCAAATTCATTTCACTCAACATCTGTTTTTTAAATCTAGTTATTTTATCACTCATTTCACTATATTTTGTATCTGAATCAGTACAATAGTTTTTCTCAATTATTACCCCTACCATAGAAAAGTTATTGCCATCACAATCACTATAACAGCCTCTTTCATCTACAAACATTAAATATTCTTTATTCTCCTTACTCATACAACCCTCTCCTTTTATGATTAGTTCTAAACACAATTTATATTATGTATAAAAAAGTATTCAGATTATATAAAAATATTTGCTTAGTAAGTGACCCAAATCTAATAAACAAATATTTTTTTGCTTAATAATATTATTTATAAACCCCTTCTTTAAATATATATTCTATATTTATATTTGATTTCCTTCTAACTTTTTATAAAATATGATAAAAATATAACATTTTTTTTGTGAACTTATTACATAATATTTTTATGATTTTATTATGTGTATTAGAACTCTTAAATAAAACTAATTACTTATAAATTACATCTCTTTCAAAACTCAAATAACGAGTTCCTTGAAAATTCAATTTTCCAGAATCACCTTCAGCTAATAGTCCATATTCTCTTTTAATAATTATAACATAATAATATATAAAAAGATGATTTCTACACTTAAGTAAAAATCATCCTTAAAATTAATTATATTTTCATTTCATTCCTATAAATTCAACTTTTTCAATATTACGAATACAGCCAAGACCTTCAGTTAAAGTTTTAATATCTCCATTAACAGTTGAAATATCTATGGTTATGCTGATATTAGCATATCCATTAAGAGGAATCCCCTGATTTATTGTAATTATATCTCCTCCAATTTCAGATATATAATTACTTATAGCAGATAATATTCCTTTTTCATTTTTTGCAATAATATTGTAAGTTACCTTACGGCCTTCAGAAGTTTCGCTAAATTCAAAAACAAAATCTTTATATTTATAATAAACACTTCTGCTTATTCCTGCAACTTTTACAGCTTCAGTAATTTCTTTGACTTTGCCATCCTTCAGCAATTTCTTTGCATAAAGAACTTTTTCATAAACATCAGGCAGTGCCCTTTTATCTATGATTAAATAATTTCCATCCATTAGCAATCACCTTCTATAATAGCCGCCCCTTCATTATCTAATGCTAATTCTAATACATCCCAATTTAAGTTTTCATCTTTCAAATACTTTTTAAGCTCATTGCTAAAACGCATATCCCCGTCTTCGATAAGAGTCATTATAGTTGGACCTGCACCACTTAAATAACAGCCAAGTGCACCCAGCTCATAACTCTTATTATACACCTTATCAAAACCATTTATTAATTTACTTCTATAGTTTTGATGAAAGGCATCTTTACATGCTATTTTTATGTTTTCAAATTTTCCACTAATCATGCATGACACCATAAGTCCTGCTCTTGCAACATTATACACTCCATCTTTCATTGTTAGAGATTTAGGAAGTACATTTCTTGCTTTTTCAGTAGACAATCTGAAATCTGGAATTATTGTAACAAACTTTAGTCCGTTATGTACCTTTACTTTATCAAAAAATACTTTATTATCATCTAATGCTGACACTACCATGCCCCCAAGTAATGCCGGTGCAACATTATCTGGATGTCCTTCAATTTCTGTTGCAAAATTTAAAAGTTCACTTTTTGAAAATTTGTTATTAAGTATTGCATTAGCTCCAACTAATCCCCCAATTATACATGTTGAGCTGCTGCCAAGTCCCCTTGATACTGGTACATCCTGTTTTAATTCGCTTATTTTCAGTCCCTTAATTTCATGACCTGCTTTATCAAAACAAAATTTCATTGACTTGTAAATTATGTTTTCTTCATTACAAAATTCTTCAGGCATTCCGCCAAACTGTAGCCCCTCATTTGTCTCTTCAAATTCAAAATCATTATATAAATTTAAAGCTATACCTAAAGAATCAAATCCTGGGCCCATATTAGCTGATGTAGCTGGTACTCTTACTTTAATTTTCATAAGCTTATCCCCTTTAGCTTACTTTAAGAATGCAAGAAGTGCATCTCTCATTTTGTCTTTTTCCCATACTTCATCATGTAATACTTTAGCATCTTCTAATTCTTTTAAGTTCTTTGGTATTTCTGCATTAGTTTTTTCATTTAATTTCTTTAATACTTCAAAGTCATTAATATTTTCTACATTCATCCCTAATGCATTACATATACTTCTTGGGAACTTATATGGACTTGCAGTTGATAAAACAAGTGCTTTTTTATTATCCCCAGTTTCTTTAACATACTTGTCTTTAACAACTTTTGCAACAGCTGTATGAGTATCCATAACATAATTTTTCTTTTCAAATTCTTCTTTTATTGCAGCATATACTTCTTCTGCAGTAGCAAAATTACCATAAAATTCTTTAGTAAATTCCTTCATCTTATCACTTACTTCATAAACACCATTTGTATTTAATGAATTCATAAGATCATTTACAACCTTTGAATCTCTTCCACTTGCTTCATATAATAATCTTTCTAAGTTTGAAGAAACTAAAATATCCATTGATGGAGATTCTGTAAGTTTAAGTTCTCTCTTCTTATCATATTTTCCACTTTCAAAGAAATCAGTAAGAACTTTATTTTCATTTGATGCACAGATAAATCTGTCTACTGGAAGTCCCATTTGTTTAGCATAATATCCAGCTAAGATATTACCAAAATTTCCTGTTGGAACTACAACATTAATTTTATCATCTAATTTAATTTCTCCATTATTTACCAAATTAAAATATCCATAGAAATAATATACTATCTGAGGTACTAATCTTCCTATGTTAATAGAATTTGCAGAGGATAATATATATCCTTTTTCTTTTAATTCTGTCTTAAAAGATTCATCTGTAAAAATTTTTTTAACTCCAGTCTGAGCATCATCAAAGTTTCCCCTGATTCCTATAACTTTTACATTTTTACCTTTCTGACTTACCATTTGTCTTTCCTGAATTGGACTCACTCCATTCTTAGGATAGTATACAACTATTCTAAATCCATCAACATCAGAAAATCCTTCTAACGCAGCTTTTCCTGTATCACCAGAGGTTGCTGTTAATATTGTAACTTCTTCTTTAATATTCTGTAACTTCTTTGCTCTTTTCATAATTTGTGGTAAGAAAAGCAATGCAGCATCTTTAAATGCACAAGTTGGTCCATGGTATAATTCCAAAAAGTCATTTTTTACTTTTACTTCAAATCTTCCTTTATATGCATCATTAATTGCCCCCATTAATTCTGCATCATCTATGTCAGTAAAATATTCATTAATTACTTTAAATGCTAAGTCTTCATAACTCACTTTTGTATCTTTCTTTAGTTCATCATATACCTTTGGAAATTCATCTGGAACATATAATCCACCATCTTTTGCAATACCATTTATGATTGCTCTTGCAGATGGCATGTCCTTTTCCATGCCCCTAGTACTTCTAAACTTCATTTTATCACCTCAAACAACATATTGAGACACTATTGTATATTTCATTTTTAAGGAATTTATCGAAATATATAACTGTCTATCTGTTAATATATTAACATGTATTTAATAGGAACACAAGTGTTTTCTTGGAAAACACAAAAATTATTTTCATTAATTTACATATACATATTTAAAGGCATTATCTGTATTGCATGTTCATTAAACCTTAATTTTGGACATTTAGGTATAAATATTTTATTATTTTTTAGGATTTTTATAAGTTCTTCACTATTTTTAAAAAAACTTTCATAAAATTCTTCCTGACCTGTCTTTCTTAACAAGCTTATAGACTCCTGACTGCTATTACATGTTTTAACAACCTTTCCTATAACTTTGCATGGACAGTTTATTTTATCAAATGCATGGCAGTGAGTATTCACAAAATTATCAACACTTACTGTTATAACTGCATATCCTTGCCCTGCTTTCATAATAAGATCTGTTGTATTATTGCATGTAAGAACGCTTTGAAGATATAAAAGCATTTTATGAAAATGTGTAAAATTCATACATCCTTTATTACCCTTTATAAGCTTATCCAGATGATCACATCCAAACACATCCAATAAATTTATCATTGTATTCACATAGGAAATAAGACTTTCATTTGTTATAGTACCTTCCAGTTCTATAATATCTCCAACATTAATCTTATCATTTTCTATATCATCAACATCCTTATGATTAAGTTTATTATTCTTATTAAAATAACTTATAAGATTGTTGTTAAGTACAAATGTTGTATAAGTAGTCTGAATCTTTCTTTCTTCTCTTACACATCTTTTTCCTTCAAACTGTCTGTCATGATGATTATCACTTGAATCATTGCATGACTCTGTTTTATTTTTATCTTTAAATCCTTCTCTTTCAATTTTTGAATAAGAATCTACGCAGTTTGTTTCATTTCTTCCTCCTTCACGCATTCCAGCTGTGAGGCAGCTATCAAATGCCTGTGTAAGTGTTGTTGTTTCAATGAATCCAGTCAAAACAAGAGATGCCAGATTTTTAACCAGAATCTCATCTAAATATACAAGCATATCAAAAGCATCGCTCATTTCCTGCTCCTTTCATTTAAATATTTATATCTTAAATATTTATTCTTATCTATATATTCATATTCTCTGTATCATAAAATAATTAGTATTCTTTTCCTATGTCTGTATAATTTTATAATTTTTATAATCTTCTGCTCTGTGCTATAATTATTGTAAATATATTAAAGAGAGGAGGACATCTAATCTCTTTATGACTATTTTTATAACCATAGCAGATTAGATAAATATGTATGAAAAAAATAATAAAATCAGTACTTTTAGTTTTAATTGTTGTAATTGGTGTTTTATCTATGGTTTTCCACAAGAGAATAATGCTAACCTGTGGTCTTATTGAAAACTTTCTTCCTTTGAAAGATAGTATGGCTACTGCAGCTGCTATTAATCTGGATACTTCTTCTACTTCTATGAATTGCAGTGATGTTCTCTATAAAAGCACTAACGGGGTAGATCTTCACCTTGATATATATAGTCCAACAACAAAAAAATATGATAAATCACCTGTAGTTGTTTATGTACATGGAGGATGCTGGGCTTATGGTGACAAATCAATTCCTGATGTTTTAGATCCTGTTTTGGAATCTTTCAGAAATGAAGGATATACAATAATAAGTGTTGAATATGAACTTATGCGTGATACTGAGAATTTTAATAAACAGGTTTGTGATATTAAAGACGCTATAAGGTGGATTTATAAAAATTCAAATGTATATAATATTGATTCTGACGAAATAGGCATTATTGGAGTATCTTCAGGAGCACATATTGCAATGCTTGCATCTTATAGCAACAATGATCAATTTTCAGACGATTCTCAGTTAAAAAATTATCCATCAAAAGTAAAATACATAATTGACCTTTTTGGTCCAACAGATTTAAAATTATTAAATACAAATGATTTAAACTATGACTTAAACAAGATATTTTCATCAATACAAAATGTTGATGAAACATCTGAAAAATATAATCCTATAAATTATGTAACAAAAGACATTCCAAACACATTTATAGTTCATGGAAGAAACGATGATATGGTTCCTTATGAAAGTTCAACAAAGCTTTATGAAAAATGTCAGCAAGTAAATGCAAAAAGCGACCTTGTTATTTTGCAGTCATCTTCACATGATTTATCAGGAATAACCAAGGATGATGTTTCAAACTTTTCATTTAAGCTTGCTAAATTCATGATAATGAATTCACCAGCTTAGGATATATAATCTTATTTAGAAAATAATAATGCTGCGAATATGGAGAGCACTTTTTTGGTACTCCATATTCGCTGCTGATTTCAGCATAAGTTTTTCCACAATCATATAAATCAATAATTGCATTTTGAAATATTTATGCACTATTATAGTTAACACATAAAAATTTATTTAATCCATTTAATAAACTCTTCATCAGTAGCAAGTACATAATGAGTTCCATCAATATGCTGTTCTTTTCCATCTTGATAATTTATTCCGCTTGTAGCATAATCATAGCTTTCTGATATTCTTGTTTTTTCTACAATTGGATTTGGATGAGGAATAGCTGATATCAATGATTTTGTATATGGATGTATTGGATTACTAAATATTTCTTCTGTTGTTCCTGTTTCAAGAAGATGTCCTAAGTGTAATACACCAATTCTGTCGGAAATATATTTTACCATTGATAAATCATGAGCTATAAATAGAATTGCTGTATTTGTTTCTTCCTGAATTTCCTTCATTAAATTTACAACCTGAGCCTGAATTGATACATCAAGTGCACTTATTGCTTCATCTGCAATAATGAGCTTTGGATTCATTATAAGAGCTCTTGCAATTCCTATTCTCTGTCTCTGTCCACCAGAAAACTGATGTGGATATCTGTTTGCATGTTCTTTTGACAACCCTACTCTTTCCAAAATCTTATATACTTTTTCTTCTCTTTCTTTCTTATCTCTATAAAGCTTATGTATATCAAGTCCCTGAGCTATAATATCAAGTACCTTTTTACGTGGATTTAAACATGCCATTGGATCCTGGAATATCATCTGCATATTTATTCTTAAATGTTTCTTTTGTTTTTCTGATAATTTTCCTGAAATATCAACTCCGTCAAAAACTATGTTACCAGCTGTAGGATCATAAAGACGAATTATAGAACGTCCAATTGTTGATTTACCACTTCCTGATTCACCAACAAGACCATATGTTTCTCCTTCATTTATATTAAAAGAAACCCCGTTTACAGCCTTAACAGTAAATTTTCTGCTTATTTTAAAATGCTGTTTTAAATCTTTTACTTCTAATAAAGGCCTCTTATCTGTCATTTTCCTTTGCCTCCTTCAACATTCTATCAATTCTCTTTTTAAGTTCAGCTGGCATTTCAACCTTTGGAGCTTTCTCATGTAAAAGCCATGTTGATGCATAATGTGTATCTGAAATTTTAAACATAGGGGGCTCAATACGATTATCAATATTTAATGCATAAATATTTCTAGGGGCAAATGCATCTCCTTGTACTTTGTTAACTAAATTTGGAGGAGTACCAGGTATTGTATATAATTTATCATCATCTGTATCAAGATCTGGCATTGCTGATAATAATCCCCATGTATATGGATGTCTTGGATCATAGAAAACTTCATTAATTAATCCTTTTTCCACAATCTTTCCTGCATACATTACTGCTACATAATCTGCAACCTTTGCAACAACACCAAGATCATGCGTAATATATATAACAGAAATATTTAATTTCTTTTGTATATCTTTAATTAATTCAAGAATTTTTGCCTGAATAGTAACATCAAGTGCAGTTGTTGGTTCATCACAAATTAAAAGTTCCGGATCACACGCAAGAGCTATTGCAATAACAACTCTTTGTCTCATACCGCCTGAAAGCTGATGAGGATAATTTTTCATACGTTTTTCTGCATCATTTATACCAACAAGCTTTAAAAGTTCAACTGCCTTTTTATAAGCTTCCTGCTTAGGTGTTTTATAATGCCATATCATACCTTCCATTATCTGCGCACCTATTGTCATTGTTGGATTTAATGAAGTCATTGGATCCTGAAATATCATAGCTATACGCTTACCATTTATTCTCTTTCTCATTTCCTTCTTTGAAAGTTTAAGTATATCTACATCAACTTTTTCTTTATCTCTGTAATAAGAAAAATTAATAGTTCCACTATTTACAACACCATTACTGCTTAATATTCCCATTACTGCTTTCATTGTAACTGATTTACCACTTCCACTTTCACCTACTATTGCAATAGTTTCTCCTCTGTATAAATCTAATTCCACTCCACGAATAGTATTTATACATCCAGCTGATGTATTAAAGGAAATAGATAAATCTTTAATTGACAAAACCTTTTCTTTTTCCATTTTTATCATTCCCCCTACATTTCTTTCATTCTTGGATCAAATGCATCACGAAGACCATCTGCAACCATATTGAAACTTAACATTAATATTGCAAGTACAATAATAGGAGGCATTATCATATAAGGATGAGTTGTGAATGATTTAAATGCATCACTTATTAATGAACCTAATGAAGCCATAGGTGCTGGAACTCCAAGTCCTATAAATGCTAAAAATGCTTCTGTAAATATTGCATGAGGAATAGAAAACATTGTATTTGTTATAATTTGTCCAAAAATATTTGGAAGTATTTCTTTAAATATTATAAAGAAACTTTTAGCTCCTAAAGTTTTTGATGCAAGTACAAATTCCTGTTCCTTTAATTTAAGCATCTGTGCTCTAGCTATACGACTCATTCCAATCCATCCTGTAATCATAAGTGAAAATGTAATTGTAATAAGACCAGGTTTTAACACAATTATTAAAAGCGTTACTATTACAAGACTAGGAATACCATTTAATATTTCAGCAAAACGCTGCATTGCATTGTCTACAGCTCCTCCAAAATATCCAGATATTAAACCATAACTTAAACCAAAAATAATATCTATTAATGCTGCTACAAGTGCTATATATAATGATATTCTTGTTCCCATCCATGTTCTTGTAAATATATCTCTTCCAAGGATATCTGTACCAAACCAGTAATAAATATTTTGTCCATCTTTGATTGAACCATCAGTATATTTATTTACTTCAACTTTACCTACTTTTTCACTACCATCAAAAAAACCGGTCTTTTCTATTACTGGAATTCTTGGTGCAAGATTTTGATGTTGTATAATCTGAGAATCATAAGTATGCTTATTCATACCAACACCAAAAATCGCCATAAAAGTAATCAACACTATACATATTATTCCAATTATTGAACCTTTATTTCTTATAAATCTACTAAAAACATCTTTCCAATAAGGCTGACTTGCAAAAGATTTATCAACCTGAGATAATTTTTCTTTCCCAACTAATTCAAAATCATCAGTCAGAAAATCCATATCTATATTCTTTTCAGCTATGTTACTCATTGCCATCCTCCTTTGCTAATCTTATTCTTGGATCAATGACTCCATACAAGATGTCAACAACAAGCATAATTCCAATATACATTGCACTATATATAAATGACAATGCAATTATTACATTATAATCATTTGATTGAATTGCTGTTACTAAAAGACTTCCTATTCCTGGAATAGAGAATATTTTTTCAACAACAAGACTTCCTGTCATCAAGTCAACAACTAATGGTGCTATGACAGTTATTATTGGAATTAATGCATTTCTTAATTGATGCTTTACTATAAGCTGTGGTCCACTTATACCTTTACTTTCTGCAAGAAGAATATAATCTGTTCCAAGAACATCTAAAAGTTCAGTTCTTGTAAAACGAGCTACTGTTGCTATAGTAAACATACATAATGCCACTGTTGGCAGAACTGTAGATTTAAATGGCTGTTCATTGGAATAAAGAAGTGGAAATATAGTCATTTTAAATCCTAATGTGTAAGATAATGCTAATGCAAAAACGTATGATGGAAGACTTACACCTAAAACTGAAATAAATGTTGTTAACGTATCCCAAATAGTATTATGTTTTAATGCTGCAACTATTCCTAGAACTAATCCTACTAATGTTCCTAATAAAACAGCCTGACCTCCAACTCTTATAGATATTGGCAGACGTGTTTTTAAAAGTTCTGAAATCGGTGTATTTTTAGAAATAGTATAAGAAACACCAAAATCCCCTGTCAGCATATTTTTTATATAGTTTAAAAATCTTATAATCATTGGTTTATCCAGTCCATATTTTGCATTTAATACTGCAAGCTGATCTGCTGTAAGTTTCTCATCATTAAACGGAGAACCAGGCATAAATTCCAGCATTAAAAATAATATAAGTAATATTGCTAACAGAGTAACTATTGAAACCAATATTCTTTTTAATATGTATTTTTTCATGTCAAAAATCGCTCCTTATAAGCAATTACAGTGGCTTAAACAAGCCACTGTAATGTTAAAAATAATACCTTTTTAATTCTTTGTAGCATTCTTGTAGATTCTTGGAACTCCAACAGAGTGGAAATCTACACCAGAAACATTACTCTTTATCATTACTGCACTACCTTTTTGGTATACTGGGAATATAACAGCTTCATCCATAACTGTCTTTTCTGCACCCTTTAAAGCTTCCCATCTTGCGTTTTGATCTAAAGCAAGTTCACCTTTTTTAGCTGAATTAATAGTGTTATCATAATCAGCATTTGACCAGAAACCATAGTTATTAGGGTTATCTGTTACCCACATATCTAGGTAAGTCATTGGATCAGCATAGTCTGGTCCCCATCTAGTTAAACCTAATTCAAATTCACCATCCTGCATTCTTTCAACTCTGTTCTTCTTAGGTAATACTTCTAATTCAATAGTAACACCTGGAAGATTTGTTTGAATTTCAGACTGAATAAATTGAGCTACATTTTGAGCTGCTTCAGTATCTTCAACAACCATCTTATATGTGAATGAGTCTTTTCCCAATTCTTGTTTTGCCTTTTCATAGTATTCTAAAGCTTTTTTCTTATCTGATGATAAGTAAGTATCAGCAGTTTCTCTGAAATCTTTACCATCCGGACCTGTTGCAAGAGCTTTTGGTACAGCATAATCAGCTACAACAGAACCATCTTTTAATATGTTATTTACAACTGCTTCTTTATCATAAGAAAGAGCAAGTGCCATACGAAGATTTTTGTTTTCTAAACCAGGAACCTTTAAGTTTGGAGAGATATACCATAAGTAACCTTCCATAATGTTCTTAAATTCTGCATCAGATTTAAATTGATCTACCTGTTCACCAGCAAGTGTTGCTAAATCAACATCGCCATTTTGATATGAAAGCATTGCTTGTTGAGAATCTTTAATTACCTGGAATTGAAGTCCGTCTAATTTAACATTAGCAGCATCCCAATAATCTGAATTTTTTTCAAATTCAATGCTTGTAGCAGCTGGTTCATAAGATTTAATCTTAAATGCTCCATTACAAAGTATAGTATCAACGCTTGTAGCAAATGTATCTCCACATTTATTGTAGAATTCTTCATTTACTGGATAGAATGATGGAAATGCCATTAATGATTCAAAGAAAGGTACTGGAGCATCTAATTCAACTACTAAAGTTTTATCATCTTTTGCAGTTACTCCTAATTCTTCTACACCTTTTTCACCATTTACTATAGCATCTGCATTTTTTAATCCTGCAATACCTGCTATAAAATTATATTCACTTGCAGTTTTTGGATCTACAAGTCTTCTCCATCCAAATACAAAATCATTTGCTGTTACAGCAGTTCCATTAGACCATTTAGCATCTTTTAAAGTGAATGTATAGTTTAACCCATCTTCACTCTTATCTACCTTATCTGCTAAAGCCATTACAGCCTTGCCCTCTGAATCAATCTGATATAATCCATCTGTTACTGCAGAAATAGCATCAAATGATGTACCATCTGTAGCAATTTGTGGATCCATTGATGCAACTTCAACATCAACTTGTGCCTTTAACACCTTATTGCCACCAGTTTGTGCAGTCTGAGTATTATCTGTACCAGACCCTCCACAGCCTGCCAAACTAAATGCCAACGCAGTAACTACTAATGTTGCCAATAGTTTCTTAATTTTTTTCATTGCTTGTCCCCCTAATGTTATTAATCAAAAAATTATGGAGTTATACTTTATCCAAGTATAACTCCATTGCTATAGTATTATTATACGTTCATTTTATTAATTTTGTCAATATTTTATTGACAAAATTATTTATCTTTATTATTTTATATAATAATATTTAATTTTTAATCCTCTTTTTTATTGTATCGACATTTTTTTACAGCTGATTTCTTCCTTGTAAACAATCACTTGTAATTTTATACTTGTCATTCAGAGCAACTATTACTGATTTTAATGTTTCAAATTCTAAATTTCAATCTTACAAATTTTAGCTTCTACATTATTTTACATTGATATCACTACACTAAGTTTTATGTCCTTTATAGATTTTAGTAATTATAATTTTTGCTATTTTCACAAATGTTTATAGTTAAATTTTTATTTTCGATGACTTTTTTATATGAACATAAAAACTCATTTAATTCATTATCAGTTAAATCAATATTTTTTTCACTTATAAGTACTACAGTATCATTTTCAAGTAATATTTTTAAATTGTTTTTATCATTTTTTATAAAATACTCTGATACTGATTTTACCTTTATTCTATCTTTATATTTTTCCTTAAAGCTCATTGCAATTCTTGCACTATCAGAATTAATTTTATTTATATCTATACCTGCCATTTTAAACTGATCTTCAATCATTGATGAATCAAATCCATATCTTTCAAGAAATTTCTTTTGAATATCCATAAGTTTATCTTGTGAAATATTGTTTTCTTCTACATATGCCATAATTTTTCTTGAAAAATCAGCCATATTAATTCTGCCTTCAGCCATATCATAATATAATGAATAAATATAATCTTCAAACTTATCAACATCTTTTTCTTTTGCTTTATTCTTTATATCATTAAAATTAATAACTCTATCAGACATGCAATCACTCCTTAATTACATTATATATAACTTTTTTCGTTTGTTTCATTACTAATGTTATCATTATTATATATTAATATATTGCCTGCATACAACATTGTTTTTTAATCTAAAGAAAAGATTAAGAAAAATTCACATATCTTAATTTATATTCTATTCATAGTCTTTAAATTGCGTCCATGCTTCTTCATAAAGCTTTAACTTATCACCAAGATAATCATAGCTTTCACATTTTGCAACCAGTTCATCATCCATATATGCATTAGGATTATTTTTCACACTGTCATCCTGCATTTCTTGTGCTTCTTTTTGTGGAGTTGTAAAACCAATTTGATCTGCTGTTTTAAATGATGGATCCTTTTCACATAAAAAATTTATAAACAGCTCTGCATTTTGTTTATTCTTAGTTCCTTTTGGTATACATAATGAATCTATCCAGAAGTTGGCACCTTCCTTCGGAACCACAAATCTCAAGTTATCATGCTCTGCTTCAAGATTTAAACCTTCACCAGACCATAAAATTGCCATAGCTGCTTCCCCTCTGCTCATTTTGTCTGTATTGTCATCTGAACCAATTGCTAATATATTACCACTATTCTTCAATTCTATAAGCTGTTCTTTTGCTTCATTTATTTCATCTAGATTGGTTGTATTAACTGAATATCCTAACATTTTTAATGTAGCTCCTAATGTATCACGAACTCCATCTAAAAGAAGTACATTTCTATTATATTGAGGATTCCATAACGCAGTCCAGCTGTCTACTGGTTCTTTTACATAATCTGTGTTATATATAATTCCTATAGTTCCTGACATATAAGGTACACTATATTCATTTTCAGGATCAAATGTTTTTCCTAAATGGTCATAAGCGATTTTACTCATATTAGGAACATTATTAAAATCAATTTTTTCAAGTCTGTCTTCACTTATCATTCTTTGAACAAGATAATCAATTGATACAATTACATCATACTGTGCTGCACCTGCTGAAACTTTATTATACATTTCTTCAGGAGTATCATAAACTTCCTGATTTACATGTATTCCATATTTTTGTTCAAATTCTTCTAAAACCCCGTCTCCTATATTTTCTCCATAATTAAAAAAATTCAGAGTTTCCTTTTTTTTATTATTGCAGCCATAAAATGAACTCATAGTTATTACTGCTGTAATAATAAGTGCAGATAGTTTTATTATTCTTCTATATTTCATTATTATCTCCTTAATAATTAATTTTTTAATTTTCATGCTTTGCAAATTCTTCAAATGCACAAATAAACTTATTAATATGTTCTTTTTTATGTTTTACACTTAAAAATACTGCTTCAAACTGACTTGGCGCAATATTTATTCCATTTTTTATCATCACTTCAAAGTATCTATTAAATCTTTCTATATCACATTTTTTTACATCATCATACTTTTTCACTTCTTTTAATTCTGTAAAGAATATAGCAAACATTCCACCTACTCTGTTTATTACTAATGGAATACTATATTTTTCTGCAATTTCTCTTATTCCATTTTCAAGCATCTGACCCATTTCTTCTATATGATCATACCAATTTAAATTATTTTTTAGTTTTGTAAGTGTTGCAAGTCCAGCTGCCATTACAATTGGATTTCCTGACATTGTTCCTGCCTGATACACCCCTCCAATTGGTGCCAAACACTGCATTATTTTTCGTTTTCCACCATATGCTCCACATGGAAGCCCGCCTCCCATTATCTTTGCATATGTAACAATGTCCGGATTTACATCAAAAAGGCTTTGTGCTCCTTTAAATGCAACTCTGAACCCATTCATTACTTCATCAAAAATTAGCAGCGAACCATATTTATCACATAATGACCTTAAAAGCTTCATAAAATCATTATCAGCTTTTATTACACCCATATTACCTGCTACAGGCTCTATTATAACACCCGCAATTTCATTTCCATATTTATTAAACAACTGAGTTATTTGTTCTTTGTCATTATATATTCCTATTAAAGTATTTTCAACTGCGCCTTCTGGAACTCCAAGTGAACCTGGTATTCCATTAGTCATAACTCCTGAACCTGCTTCTATTAAAAAGCCGTCAAAATGACCATGATAACATCCTGCAAATTTTACAATTTTATTTTTCTTGGTATATCCTCTTGCAAGCTTAACAGCACTCATTGTAGCTTCTGTTCCTGAGTTGACCATTCTTATCATATCTATATTATCAAGATTATCACACATAAATTTAGCTAAATGTAATTCAAGTTCTGTTGGTGCTCCAAAAGCAAGTGCTTTTTCACTTGTTTCTTTTACAGCCTTTACAACATCTTCATCACAGTGTCCTAAAATAAGCGGCCCCCATGCAAGAACAAAATCTATATATTGGTTATTATCTTCATCTTTTATTATTACGCCTTTACCAGATTTTATTATAGGAGGATTCATTTTGACACCTTTGTAAGCTCTTACAGGACTGTTTACTCCACCTGGCATGTATCTTTTTGATTCTTCAAATATTTCATTATTTTTCATAATCAATTTCATCCTTTTCAATATTAATTTCTTATAAATATGTTTCACTTTCATGATTAATTATTTCGCTATTATTTACAACTCTGCCCCTATATGTTTAATTATTTAATATTTTAGCAGCCTCAAGTGCATGATAAGTTATTATAATATCAGCACCTGCTCTTTTTATTGAAGTAAGTACTTCAATCATAACTCTTTCTTCATCTATAAGTCCCATTTTGCCTGCCGCCTTAATCATTGAATATTCACCACTTACATTATAAGCAGCAAGTGGAAGCTTAAATTCATTTTTGCAGTCTCTTATTACATCAAGGTAAGAAAGTGCTGGTTTTACCATTATTATATCTGCGCCTTCTTCTATGTCCAGTTCTGTTTCACGTATTGCTTCAAGTCTGTTTGCCGGATCCATCTGATATGTTTTTCTGTCACCAAACTGTGGAGCAGAATCAGCAGCCTCTCTAAATGGACCATAAAATGCTGAGCAGTATTTTGCACTATAACTCATTATACTTACATTTTTATATCCATTATCATCAAGAACTTTTCTTATGAAACCAATACGCCCATCCATCATGTCTGATGGT
>CAZLOP010000008.1:0-15864 GCA_964561205.1 uncultured Clostridium sp.
ATTATGAAAAAAATGGACTAGCTAAGAGTAAATGGATAATGATTAATAATAAATGGTACTATTTTAATGAAAATGGAGTAATGCAAAAGAACACTCTTTTAACAATAGATGGTAAAAAATATCTTGTAAATAGTGATGGGTCAAGAGTTACTGGTATGGGATATAATAATGGTAATAAGTATTATTTTGGTAAAAATGGAGACATGCAATTTGGTTTTATAACCATGGGACAAAATCAGTACTATTTTACACCAAATTCTGGTGAAATGGCCATTAACAAAGCAGTTGTAATAAATGGAAGTGAGTATAGATTTGATGCTAATGGAATTATGATTAAAAATAGATGGATTAATGATAGCAAGTATATAGGACCTGATGGAAAAGTACAAACAGTAACAAGTACATATTCCCATTCTAATTTTAATTTCAGATTATTTAAGTATATGACTAATGCATCTAATCAGGTTAGTGTTGACAATACTGCAATTTCACTTCATGGTGGCAGACTTGACAATAACTGTGTATATTTTGCATCTGAAGCTATGCGAAGAATAGGCCTTAATATACCAACTCCAACAGCAAATACATATCAGCTGGAAAATCTTCTAAAAGCAAAGGGGTTTGCTTCATGTAGTGATTTGTCATATTTAAAACCAGGAGATATTGTATTTACAAAGAATTATAGTCATGTTTATATTTTTATGGGATGGGCAGAAAATGGATATGCATATATTGTAGATAATCAGAAATATAATTATGATAATCAAATACTACATAAAAGAGCTGTATATGTAGATACATCCATTTCTGATAGAGCAACACACTTTTTCTATTATCCAAACTAATTTTAAATAATAATTATTAATAAAAATAATTAAGAATAAGTAATTGAGTTAAAAATATGACTTTTTTACTTATTCTTAATTTTTATTTTAAAGTGAGTAATATAGAGCAAATTAGGATATTAATAAATTTAGTGATATAATGTTCAAATAAATATAAAGATAGGAGAATAAATATGGAGTTAAATATAAATAATAAATTTTTAATGACTACAATAGAAGATATATTAAAATTTAATAGTCCTACAGGTTTTTGTTTTGAAATAGTGGATAAAATAAAAGATATATGCAGTAAATTTAATTGTGTATTTGAAACAACAAATAAGGGAAATTGTATCATATCAATAGAAGGTAAATCTCATGACAAAGTAATAGGATTAGCGGCACATGTAGATACATTAGGCTGTATGGTTCAATCAATTACAAGCAGTGGTACTTTAAAGTTTACTAATATAGGAGGGCCTATCATTCCTACTTTGGATGCTGAGTACTGCACTATAAGAACAAGAGATGGCAGAATGTATAGTGGAACTTTTTTAAGCACAAGTGCATCAGTTCATGTGTTTGATGACAGTGCAACAAAACCACGTGATTTAAAAAACATGGAAGTTCGGTTAGATGAGGTAGTTCGTAATAAGGAGGATGTAAAAAAATTAGGAATATGTCCAGGTGATTTTATATTTATAGATCCTAAAACAATAATAACACATAGTGGTTTTATAAAATCAAGATTTATAGATGATAAGGCTAGTGTAGCATGCATTTTAACTCTTCTTGAGTATTTTACTGCCAATAATATTAAACCTGCATATGATTTAAAAGTAATAATTTCAACATATGAAGAAGTCGGCCATGGATGTTCATATATTCCACAGGAAATAAGTGAATTATTAGCTGTTGATATGGGATGTATTGGCGATGATTTAAGCTGCAGCGAATATGATGTATCAATTTGTGCAAAGGACAGCAGCGGACCTTATGATTATAATATGGTAACCAGCCTCATAAATTTAGCAGAAGATAATAATATTGATTATGCAGTAGATGTTTATCCACATTATGGTTCAGATGTTGGTGCTGCAATGAGAGGCGGCAACAATATCTGTGGAGCGCTTATAGGACCTGGAGTTTCAGCTTCACATGGTATGGAACGTACTCATAAAAAAGCATTGATAAACACAATTAAGCTGTTATACTGCTATTTAGCTTAAAATTATACAGCAGAAGGGAGTGTCTTTTTGAATACGAAGAAATTAACTGAAGCATCAATGCTTTCAGCTGCATTTGTAGTTTTAAGTGTTGCACTTATTGGCAGTGGTATGGGGTATTTTGGATATATTGATTTTGCAGTTCCTGTTTTAACTGTTGTAATATATTTAAGGTGTGGTTTAAAGTATACAATACTAAGCAGCATTACTACTTTGCTTTTAATATTATTTGCAATAGGAGATGCATCATCAGCTATTTTAATGAGTCAGAGTATGATTTATGGCTTTATATGTGCTATTTTGATACCATCAAAAATGAATATTATGGAGGATATGTTCTGGGGAGCACTTTCATCATGTATTGCTATGCTTCTTATTGATTTTAATTTTTCTAAACTTATAGGAACCAGTATTGTTACTCAATGTAAGGAAGCTATGGAAGGTGCTGTACAGTTTACATCTTCTTATTTTGCAGGCTATGCAGATTTATCTTCATCATATCTTAATACCATATTTTATCTTTTAATCATATCATTACCTATAGGAACAATGATTATAACATATATATTTGGAATTATACTTGGAAAAAAGTTTGGTTTTCTTGAAAATGAAGGAATGAAAAAATATAAAATAATAAAAAATTTTAAAAGATATGGTTCACTTATTTTATGTTCCAGAAAAACTGTTATAATAGCATTAGTAATTATACTTATAGGTAATATATTAAAAATTATACCAATTATAAACTATGTATCATATTTTGAAATTTTTATTGAAAGTATTATTTATGTGTGCTATTTCTTTTTAATTGAAGACAGTCTTTCAGTTATAAACAAAGGCATGTATATTTTATTTCATTCAAGATTAGCAGGATTATGTATACAGATGTTTATTTTTATAGCATTAATAAATTATTTTAAAGCAGCATTTGTATTAATTACAGCATGTAATCTTTTTATTGATTTTACATTTAAAATAAAATATAAAGCTGGCTTGTATATGACACAATACATGTAGAATTAGGAGGCATAATTTATGAAAACATATGAAAGATTATTAAAATATATTAAGGTACATACTACATCGGATGAGAACTCAAAAACTAGTCCTACTACAAAAAGACAGTTTGATTTAGCAAATATTCTTGTAACTGAAATGATAGAACTTGGAATAAAGGACTGTAGAGTTGATGACAACTGTTATGTTTATGGAAGAATACCTGCAAGTATTGGATATGAAGAAAAGCAAAAAATTGGTTTTATTGCGCATATGGACACAGCACCTGCTGCATGCGGAGAAAATGTTAATCCCATTATTGTAAAAAACTATGATGGGAAAGACATAAAATTAAAAGATGGGAAAATAATATCAGTAGACAGATTCCCTCATTTAAAAAATATGATAGGAAGAACTCTTATAACAACAGATGGAACAACTCTTCTGGGGGCAGATGACAAAGCAGGAATAGCTGAAATTATGACTGCATGTGAACATATAATAAAAAACAACATAAAACATGGAGAAATTTTAATTGCATTTACACCTGATGAAGAAGTTGGTCGTGGAGCAGATTTTTTTGATGTTAAAAATTTTGGAGCAGATTTTGCATATACAGTAGATGGTGGAGTAGAAGGAGAACTTTCATATGAAAATTTTAATGCTTCAGCTGCAGAAATTACAATAAAGGGAGTAAGTGTTCATCCAGGAAGTGCTAAAAATACTATGATTAATGCTTCTATAGTAGCAATGGAATTTAATAATATGCTGCCTTCATGTGAAAGACCGGAGAATACTGAAAACTATGAAGGTTTTTACTATCTTGAAAAAATAAATGGAAATACAGACGAAGCTGTAATGAATTATATAATAAGAGATCATGATTCAAATAAACTTCAAAACAAAAAAGATATTATTAATCTTATTACAAAATTATTAAATGAAAAGTATGGTGATGGAACTGTTACAGCTGTAATAAAAGATCAGTATAAAAATATGCTTGAACATATAAAGCCATGTTTTCATTTAATAGAAAATGCTAAAAAAGCTATGGAAAACTTAAAGGTAACTCCTGTTATAGAGCCTATTAGAGGCGGAACAGATGGCGCAGCATTAAGTTATATGGGACTTCCATGTCCTAATCTTGGAACTGGTGGTTTTGCTTATCATGGAGAATACGAACATATATCAGTTGAAGGAATGGATATTTCAACTAATATAATAATTGAAATAGTAAAGATTTATGCACAAAACTAAAAATAAAATATATAAAGTCAAAAATCATGCTGGTATTTGTATTCATATGAATCTGCTAAATTAAGTTTATATATTGAGGTTTATGTCTCAATGGAATAAAAGAAAACCATTTTAAAATTATCTGTTTAAAATGGTTTTTTTATTTTCATCATAAATTATTATATTATTTTTGAATTAAAATGTATGTTCTTAATGAACATGCATTTTAATATATATATAAGAGAAAATAATATAGGGAAAGGAGATAATATGAATACACAGGTAGACATATATTCAGGTTTTTTAGGTGCAGGAAAAACTTTTCTTATAAAATCCTTACTTGAAAGGAACGCATATGGTGAAAATACTGTCATTATTGAAAATGAATTTGGAGAAGTATCTATAGATGGAACAATATTAAATAATAAGAAAATGGTTATAAAAGAAATTACTTCTGGGTGTATATGCTGTGAAATAAACAATAATTTTAATGATTCACTTTTAGAAGTATTAGATAATTATAATCCATCTGTTATTATAATTGAACCATCAGGAATTGCAAAGCTGAGTGAAATTTTAAATATATTAAAAGAAATAAGATATAAAGATCGTTTAACAATTAGAAATGTTATAACCATTGTTGATGTAAATAACTTTGAATATTATTTATACAATTTTAAAGAATTCTATATAAATCAGATAAAATATGCTCAGAAAATAGTACTATCAAGAAGTGAAGGAAAACATAGTTCATATATTCAGAATATTGTATCTGAGATAAGGAATATTAATAAAGATACTGTGATTTTTAAGGGCAATTTTGACAAAATAGAATATTTACAACTGCTAAATAGTAATTTTAATGGTGAAAATTGTAAAAGTAATAGATACAGTAAATTTATAGGAAGCAGTTCAAAACATAAATTTGAGAGTTTTAAAATTGATTTGCATAAACCAGTTAATAATAGTGAACTTAAAGAAAAATTTGAGCTTATTAATAAAAAATTATATGGAACAATAATAAGAGCAAAAGGAATTATTACAACCAGTAGTGGAGAATACTATATTTTAAGCTATGTGAACAATGAGTTTAGTTTAAAAAAGATAAAATGGGGAAATAAAAAATGTATTCAGTTTATTGGATATAATTTAAAACAGGAAAATATAAAAAGTTTGTTTAATTAAGTTAAACAGGGAGGGAACCATGAAAGTATGTACTGAAATTATAAGCGGATTTTTGGGAGCAGGTAAGACAAGCTTTATTAATGGACTTATAGCAGCTGAAAAATGTAAAAATGAAAAAATAGGTATAATACAGATGGAAAATGGAAGAAGCAGTTTGGAATATGAAAATAATAAAAATATTATTATAGAAGAAAACTGTGATTTATCATATTTATGCCAAAGTATATTGAAAATGAAAAAAAGTTATAATATTGACAGAATTATTATTGAATATAATGGTACTCTTGATTTCTCTAAAATAATTGAAGAATTTAATAACAAACCATTGAAAGATGCAGCTAAAATTAACTCTGTATATTTTATATGTGATTGCAGGCAATTTGATGTACAATTGAAAAATATGAATTCCTATATAATGCCTGCTATGAAAAAAAGTAATGTTATAGTTATAAATAATTTCATAAATAGTTATAGTGACATGGAGAATAGAATTAAAAAGATTAATAAAGATGCCATTATTATTAAGAGCATAAATAAATCAGAATTTAAAAATAATATTGAAAAAGCTAATATTATTGAAAATGAGCATATAAAAAATATTAAACTTAAAATAAAAAAATATCTGTCTCATTAAAGTGGAGTAATATATATGATGTTAAAAATTAAATTTGCAAATCTTTTTATTACAATTCTTATTGAGGCAGTACCATTTGTTATTTTGGGTTCTTTTGTATCTGCAGTAATACAGCTGTATGTATCACAGGATATTATAAAAAGAATAATTCCCCGCAATATAGTGCTGGCATATTTTGAAATGGCCTTAATTGGCATGATTATGCCATTATGTGAATGTGCAATAGTTCCTATAGCAAGGCGTCTTATAAAGAAAGGTATGCCTGTTGGTCTGGGAATTACATTTATGTTAGCTGTGCCTATTGTAAATCCAATAGTAATACTTTCAACTTACTATGCATTTTACAATAATATTTCAATAGTAATCTTGAGAACAATTGGAGGAATAGTATGCAGCATAATGATAGGAGTAATAATAAATTTATTATGCAGAAGTGAAAAAACTATTAGATTTAGTGGCTATGAAGAAAATGAGTACTGCAGCTGTGGATGCAGTATGGAAAAAAGAAACATAATTAGTGTTATAAAACATACTAATATTGAGTTTTTGGAAATAACAAGATATCTTATTTGTGGAGCATTCCTTAGTTCTGCATTTCAGATATTTTGTGAAAAATTTAATATGATTGAAATGAGTAATAATAAAATATTAGCTATAATATTTATGATGATGCTTGGTTTTTCTTTGAGCCTTTGTTCAGAAGCAGATGCTTTTGTAGGAGCTGGTTTTTTAGAAACTCAGGGTATATGTGGATGTCTTGGGTTTTTACTACTTGGTCCAATGCTTGATTTAAAAAACCTCATTATACTTATGGGAGTGTTTAGAAAAAAGTTTGTATTAAAATTGTCTGTTATAACTATGCTGTGTATATTTAGTATATGTATATTGTTTATGTTTATGGGATTTTAAAAACAATTATAAGGGGACATATAATTGAAAAGATTTAATATGAGGGAACTGACAGCTTTTTTTATACTATGTTTTTTTGAAGGATTTATAGTGTATCTTCTGCATTATAAAAAGATTGAATTATATATAGGAAATAAGCAGAAAATAATTATATATTGTGCAGCAGGGATGTTAATAATTATGATTAGCATACAGTTATTTAATATATTTACGCCTAAAAGCAGATATAATATTTATAAAATTATTCCATTTGTATTTTTTGCTGCAATGGCTGTCATCTCTGTAAATTCAATAGAACAATATGATGGAAATATGCTTATAGAAGATATGATAAATAATAATGAAGAAATTACAGACAGTGAGTTTAAAGGTATACAGAATAAAACTGTTATAAATGATAATAATGCAGATTTAATAAAATATGTTTATAGAAATCTGGTAAGTTTTGATGGGACACAAGTAAAAATGGAAGGATTTGTATGTTTGGATGATAATTTAACTAATAATGATTTTATATTAAGAAAAAATATAATGCACTGCTGTAAAGCTGATGAGCACATATTGGCTATATATGTTTGTAATGAAAGCAGTATAATGGTAAAAGAAAACCAAAAAATTATTATACAGGGAATTATAAAAACAAAAAGAATAAATATTAATGGGAGTTTTTATTTGATTCCCCAGATTGTATCAGATAATATAATTATTGTAATATAAATATTATATATGCTGAAAGGGCATAATAATAAATTTTATTTGTTTTTGTTGCGGTCCCTTAACAATTAAAAATAAAATTGTTATGTTTAAAAGAACTTTAGACTTAAAAAAGTACCCTTGTTATACATTTTAGTTGTATTTTATAGTGAGAATAAGAGAAGGAGATGACTAAAGATGAAATTAAAGAAGATATTATTACTTGTCTGCGCTGTAGTATCAGTAACTGGAATTAGTGCATATAGCGTAAAAGCACAAATGGCAACTGTATACAGAGAAAAAGCAGCTGCTGAAGAAAACAAAGTAGAAGTACAGGTACAAAAACTTAATTTAGTAAGTGGTCTGGCTGGAGAAAAAGGAGAAAATTCAATTATTATAAAAGAAGGCTATAATAGTCAGGATATTAAATTAAATATAAAAGAAGATACAATTATTATTGATGCATCAACAAAATTACCAGTTTCATTACAAAGTATTGAAGCAGATAGTAATGTTACAGCATATGCAGATCCAAAAATGACATTCAGTATTCCTCCTATGAGTAATGCTGAAGCTGTTATTGTTAATAAAGAAGAAAACACATCTGCTCCAATATATTTTGCAGCAGATGAAATTGTTAAACTAGAAGATGGAAGTATTATAGTAAGAGATGCAGATAAGAATGTTGAAGTAACAATTAATGCAGATACATCAATAAATCCGTATAAAACAAGAAATATAATCAGATTAGATGATATAAAAGCTGGAGATAAATTAGTAGTTTGGAAAAAAGTAAATGAAAATGGAATTCAGACTCTTGAATTACCAGAAAAAATTACTGCTGAAAGCTGCATAGTAAGCCAGGCTTAAGTTTTTAAAATACCATTAAAATCAAAGGTACCGTATTTAGTATGTGCGGTGCCTTTAATTTTATCTTTATTTATACTTCCATCAGCATAATATTTTATTGAAAGGAAAAAAACATTTATTATTCCTTGAAATGAAAAATTATTGTTAATTATTTTTCCATTTGAAAAGCTGCTTTTTATATTATTTGAAATAATATTACCACTTAATTTAGTATCATTTATATAAAATTGAAGTAATCCATTCTGAATTCCCATTGGAGTATTGAGATGTATGCTGTAAAGCCTGTTCATTAAAATATACCTCATATTTTTATTTCTATAATATTTATGTATTTATTTTTATATGTATGAATAAATATTTAGTATATTAATTATTATAAGGAAGCAAATATGGATGCTGTTGTTAATAAAATTATTGGACATATTAAGAGCAGGCCTGATGAATGTTCATCTAATAGTGATGAAGTACTTTATGGAATGAAAGTTCATGTATTAAAAGAAATAGATAATGACTGGTGTTATATTAGAACTCATTATAATTATGAGGGATATATAAAAAAGGATGAATTAATAATAAATGATAATTTATCAAATGATTATGAAAAACAAAAGAATGCAGTTTGTATTTCAGCTTTTGCAGATATTGTAGATAAACCTGAACATAGTGGCAGGGAAATAATTACAGTAACAAGGGGGGCACATATTGTTAATTGTAAATCTGAATATGAGGATGACAAATTTACAAAAGTAAAACTTATAGATGGAAGAGAAGGATATATACGTAAACATTTTTTAAAAGAATTAAAAGAAGATTATGATAAAATTGATGAATGTGAACTTAGGCAGAATATAGTAAATGCAGCTATAAGCTATATGGGCACTCAGTACAGATGGGGAGGTAAATCACCTTTAGGCATTGACTGTTCAGGATTATGCTCTATGGCATATATGCTCAATGGAATAATTATTTACAGAGATGCCAAAATAAAAGAAGGTTTTCCCATTCATGAAATTTCTTTTGAGAAAGTAAAAAAAGGAGACCTTTTATTTTTTGAAAATCAGGTGGCTATGTATATTGAAAATGAGCAGTATATACATAGTGCTACAACTAATGATATGGTTATGATAAATAGTTTTAACAAGTCTCATTATAATTATTTTAAGAAGCTTGATAATAAACTCCTTAAGGCAGGGAGCATTTTTTAACAGTAGTATATTATTAGTGTTGAATAATAATTATAACACTTTAAGAAAAATACAATATTATGTTGTTTTATGGTAAAATAAATATCATATACTGTAATACTTATAATAAAATAATTCACAGACAGGGGATGATTAATTATGCCGAATATTTTTAATGGAATGGCTAAGTTAAGCGATGAAGAAATAATAAATCAGATTGCTGTTTTAGAAACAATTAATAGAGTTAATGTTTCTAAGCCTATGTTCCAAAAAGCATTAAAAAAGGCTGTTAATATAATAAATTATGTTGGAAATAAGTTTGGAAAAGATACTAATGTTAAAGAACCTAATGTTAAAGAAATATGGACAATGATTGAGGAAGCCAAGGAAGAATTAAGAGGAAACACAAGAGAACAGTTAAAAGACAGAATGAGGGAAATTTTAATTGATAAATGTAAAATGAAAACGCAGATTCCATCAGATGATGAACTTTCTATTGCAGTTATTGAAGAATGCTGTAAACTGTTTGGTATTTCACCTAAAATGATGCCATGTGTGAAAGCTGATCTTATTTATAAAAAGTCAGAAAATTACATTTCTTATGAAAATGATAATGAGGACATGGATAAAAATGAATATACTAAAGAATCATCAGCTGTCATAGATGGACAAAATATATCCTTCCTAAAGCTAGGCAAAAAATATGATAGAGAACTTTTGGTTAATTTTGTTTGTATGTGCATTAAAGGATATGGTAAAAAATTTTCACCTAATAAGCAGGATATGCCAAGTTTTGTGGGTCAAAAGGAACAGGAAAAGATAAATGAAAAAGAAAAGGCAATAGAAGTACTAAGAAATGAAATCAGAGAATTGAAGAACATTATAAATGAAAAAATAAAAGATAGCAGTAATAATGAAAATACAATAAAATCTGAAAAAAGATTATTAAATAATCTTAATAATATTAAAGATAATGCAGAAAGTGATATAAGAAATTTAAATAGATCAAAAGAAAGTCTGCTTAAAGAAAAAGAGAAATATGAGTCAAAAATTCAAATTTTAGAAGAAGAAAGAGTTAATGCATCACTAGATAAACTTGATGAGGTAATGAAAGTATATGAAGAGGTAAAACTTAGAATTTTTGACATTAATACAAATATTAATTCTATTGATCATGAAGTGGTATACAATAATAATCTTATTAATAACTGCAATGAAGACATTGAGAGAAAAGAAAAGAACATAGAATTAATATGTCAAAGTAAAGAAAAAACAGACAATGAATTAAAGGAAGTAAATGAATTATACAGTGAGAAAAAAGAAATATTAAATTGTGTGGAAAATAAAAAAAGAGAAAGTATATTAATAAAATGGATTGAATTTTATCACAAGTTTACATTTAACGAAAATGATTTAAAAAATATAGTAAACTATGATAATAATCAGCTTCTTTCTATTGAACAATGCTTGTATGAATTGAATAATACTGAGAATCCTATGGCTTTAAGCAATGGGATTATTAAAGATGGGGCAGATAAATATGATTATATAGAAATAATTGATGAAGATGGTTTCAGATTTGAAGTATGGTATGAAGTATTTGAAAATGCTAATAAAAATATACATATAAGAGAAATTTATTCTTAAAATTATGCAGCAGGGGGTACATATGAAAGGTTTAAGAGGAAATCTTATGCTGATGCTTACAGCATTAATATGGGGAACAGCATTTGTAGCGCAAAGTGTAGGAATGGATTACATTGGTCCTTATACATTTTTGTGTACAAGATCTATTATTGGAGGAATATTTCTTATTCCATGTATGATTTTTTTAAAAAAATTTAATAATAGGGAAGGTGGATTGGAAAAAAAACAGGATGTAAAAAAATTAATAACAGGCGGTATATTTTGTGGAATAGCATTATTTACTGCAAGCAGTCTGCAGCAGATTGGGATTATTTATACAAGTGTAGGAAAAGCAGGTTTTATTACAGCACTCTATATTATACTTGTGCCTATACTGGGGCTTATTTTAGGCAAAAAAGCAGGAATTAAAGTATGGATTGCAGTATTAATGTCTTTATTTGGATTATACATGCTATGTGTAAATGAAGGTTTTTCAATAAACAAAGGGGACATTTTATTGTTTTTATGCGCTGTATTTTTTGCAGTACATATTCTTGTCATAGATTATTTTTCATCAAAAGTAGATGGAGTAAAAATGTCATGTATCCAGTTTTTTGTGTGTGGAATAATATCTGCAGTATTTATGTTTATTTTTGAGAAATGGGATATAAATGCAGTTATAAATGCTGCTATGCCTATTTTATATGCTGGAGTAATGTCCAGCGGAATTGCATATACATTGCAGATAGTAGCACAGAAATATACAGAACCAGTAGTAGCATCACTTATTATGAGCCTTGAATCTGTTTTTGCTGTTCTGGGAGGATGGATTATTTTACATGAAGTATTAAGTTTTAAGGAAATGGCAGGCTGTATTCTTGTATTTACAGGAATAATACTTACACAGCTTCCTGATAAAAAGGAGCTGTGGCATTAATTACGCTATTGTGGTAAAATGTAACAATAGAGCTTTCAAATAATTATGGGGGGAAATGTAATGGATTATAGAACATATTTAAAAAATTATCCTGATAAGGATGGAAGATTTGGACCTTATGGAGGAGCTTATTTAAGTGATGAGCTAAAACCAGCATTTGAAGAAATAACAGAAGCATATCAAACAATTTGTCATTCATCTCAATTTATAAATGAATTAAGAAGAATAAGAAAAGAATTTCAGGGAAGACCAACTCCAGTATATCATTGTGAAAAGTTATCTAAAACCATAGGAAATTGTCAGATATATTTAAAAAGAGAGGATTTAAATCATACAGGAGCACATAAACTTAACCATTGTATGGGTGAAGGTCTTCTTGCAAAATATATGGGGAAAAAAAGGCTTATAGCTGAAACTGGAGCAGGACAACATGGTGTAGCTCTTGCAACAGCAGCAGCATATTTTGGCTTGGAATGTGAAATACATATGGGCGAAGTTGATATAAAAAAACAGGCTCCTAATGTTACTAGAATGAAGATTTTAGGAGCAAAAGTTGTACCAGTAAGCCATGGATTAAAAACTTTAAAGGAAGCTGTTGATTCAGCCTTTGAATCTTATGCTAAGAATTATAAAGACTCCATTTACTGTATTGGTTCAGCTCTTGGACCACACCCATTTCCATTAATGGTAAGAGATTTCCAATCAGTAGTTGGTTATGAAGCTAAAGATCAATTTAAGGAAATGACAGGTTTTATGCCTGATGTTGTGACAGCATGTGTTGGTGGAGGAAGTAATTCAGCAGGTATGTTTATACCTTTTGTAGAAGAACCAGGAGTAGATATTATTGGTGTTGAACCTTTAGGAAGAAGTGAAAAGCTAGGAGATCATGCAGCATCTATGAAGTATGGCGAAAAAGGAGTAATGCATGGATTTGAAAGCATTATGTTAAAGGATGAAGATGGAAATCCTGCACCAGTTTATTCTATAGCAAGTGGTTTGGACTATCCATCAGTAGGACCAGAACATGCCTTTTTAAGAGATTTGGGAAGAGTTGAATATACTGGAGTTACAGATGAAGAAGCTATGGAAGCATTTTTTAAACTATCAAGATACGAAGGAATAATTCCAGCAATAGAAAGCTCTCATGCAGTAGCATTTGCAATGAAAAAAGCTAAAGAAATGAAACAAGGTACAATTCTTGTCTGCTTAAGCGGAAGAGGAGATAAGGATATCGATTATGTTGTAGAACATTATGGATACGGAGATCAATTCTTTAAGTAAAATTTATAAAATAGAAAATGAGTATATTTAGTTCTCATTTTCTATTTTATTTATTAATATATCTTTAAACTGCCATCCACATCGTTCTAATTCACCAAGTACAGTAGTAATACCATGTTTACTTTTATACCAGTTATCTTTTGTTATATTTTCATAATCAACAGGATGTATATAAAATTTTGTTTGTGGAAAGGCTGCTGCATAATACATTAGACATCTTCTTGCATGGAATGATTTGCAAACAATAATAGCTTTTTTTATATATAAGTTATAATTATCTGTTATTTGACGACTGTTTAATGAATTTTCATAAGTATTTTGTGCTTGATCTTCCTTTAGGATATGATTTTCTTTTACAGAATTTTTTATAAGTATATCTTTTAAAAACTCAAATTCAGTACTATATTTAATATTTGAAGAAGTGTTATGAAAAGAAGTAAGATTAATGCTGTATTTTCCAGAAGGAAGAATTGTATCAGCATAATGCTGTTTGTAGAGAATAGCTGCTTCAATAGCAAGTCTATCAAAGTTACTGCCAGGAATAAAAATAATATCTGATTTTTCCAATTTTGTGTTTAAAAATATAAAATTACTTATATCATCTGTTATATTCATCATAAACCTCCAAAATAAAGTAAATATGTGTGGACAAGTATTACTATTAGTAATATAATATGTATGTTAATTAGAACTCAATTTACACTTAATAATAATTATATAATAATTGGAGGTTAAAATGGCTGTTTATTTAATTTTATTTGCATTTATTCTTTTACTAGGATTAAAAATTGCACCAAATGGAGAATATCATGAGGATTTTGTATCTTTAAAAATATCAAAAGGAATTCAAGGCTTTTGTGCAATACTTATCATTGCTCATCATTTTGCACAAGGCATAATTCAGAAAAATCAAGATGCAGGAGCAATGAGTATATTTAATAATGCAGGCTATCTTCTTGTTGCAGTATTTTTCTTTTTTTCAGGCTATGGACTTTACAAAAGTTTTAAGAATAAACCTGGTTATATGAATGGTTTTTTAAAGAAAAGATTACCTGTAGTACTTGTACCGTTATATGTAATTAATACTATATTTACAGTTATTGTCTTTTTAACTGGGAATAAATATTATGGAGATATGAATCCATTATCATTTGGAATTAATACTTTATTATTTAAAATTACAACATTATTAGGTATTACATTAATGAATTCAAATGCATGGTTTATGGTAACAATAACATTATTCTATATTGCTTTTTATTTCATTTTTAGAAATGCTAAAGATGAAAGCAAAGCTATTAGAAATATGGGAATATTTACAGTTTTATATGCAGTATTTTCAATTTGTTTATATTCATTAATAATGGTAAATAAATTAAATATGTGCTTTTGGTTTACAATGGAATGGTGGTATAATTCAAGTTTTATAATTTTTATAGGGTTGATTTTTGCTAAAAATGAAGAAAAAATAATAAATTATGCACAGAAACATTATGCTGTTTTATTAATAGTATCTTTATTAGGGACAGCAGGAATGTATTTTGCGTCAGTATTTGTTACATCAAACCCAGCAATAACTGCATATAATCCGCTGCCAATTGGAAGAGCTTGTGCTTTTTTATGCTATGTTGTACAAACTATATCAGAGACAGCATTTATAGCATTAATACTTTTGATTACTATGAAGGTTCAATTCAATAATGTAATCTTGAATTTTTTAGGCAAAATAGCATTAGAAATTTATTTAATACATAGATTATACTTAGGGATTTTCAGATCAGAAGGTTTAAACATTCAAAGCAATATAACATATTGTGCTTTAGTTTATTTATGTACTATTGTTTCAGCATTTATACTGCATTATATGAATAATGCTATTATTAAAGCAATAAAGAAGTAGATTGAACACTTTAATTTTTTAAATTATTTAAGATTTTTGCAGATAAAATATTACCAAGAAGAGAATTTGTGGTATAATAAGAAAGATATTATAATAATTTTAAAAAATCGGGGGCTAAAATTATGTCAAGAGTTTACAATTTTGCAGCTGGTCCAGCTGTATTACCAGAAGAAGTATTAAAAGAAGCAGCAGCAGAAATGCTGGATTATAATGGTACTGGAATGTCAGTTATGGAAATGAGTCATAGATCAAAAGCATTTGAAGAAATTATTCAAGGTGCTGAAAAAGACTTGAGAGATCTTATGAATATTCCTGATAATTATAAAGTGTTATTTATGCAGGGTGGAGGATCAACTCAGTTTG